>NZ_BAAHBI010000010.1:333393-562373 GCF_054776755.1 Spirosoma litoris
CATGGCTACGATCCGACTTCTGGGTGCTTGAGGCCGCTTTGCAAGACCGATACCGGAATGGCCGAGGTGTTACTACCAATAATTGCCGTTGGTGCGAGGACCGTTTCCAGTTGATGATACAGCCGTTTCTTTTCGTCTATACTCTCCGTAATCGACTCAATCACAACGGGATGATTGCTCAATAACGAAACGTCGTTGGTGATGGTAAGACGGCTTAGAACGCTTTCAGGTGTATCCGTCAACAGCCCTTCCTGGCTTAACTGCTGTAGGTAGCCAAGAATACGATTCCGGGCTTCATCGGCGGTTTCGATTTCTTTAATCAGCGCAATAACCGTGTGGCCAGCCGCCAGAATGCAGGTTGCAATGCTACTTCCCATCAGGCCAAGCCCTACCGTTCCGATGCGTAGTTTCGAACTCATAAATCGCTGGGTTGAACGGTGGGAGAACTGATGCGGGCAATGGCGTCAATTTCAATCTTGATTCCATCCGATAGCACCGATTGTACTGTTGTACGGGCTGGGCGTATGCCGGTGAAGAAGCTGCTATAGGCGGCATCGTAGCGGTCAAACTCGCGGATGTCTTCCAGATGGACGGTACATTTTACAATGTCATCAATGGTTCCCCCGGCGGCTTCTACAATCTTTTGTACGTGCGAGAGCGTCAGTAAGGTTTCTTCTTCGATGGTGCCGTATTTCACCTCACCCGTTACCAGATCCAACGGACCCTGACCGCTAACGAATAGCAGATCACCGACCAGCACACCGGATGAATAGGCTCCTGTGTTGACCGCTTTGTCGGGATGTTTAATTTCCAGCTTCTTCATGGTTTTGTTGCCAGGTTTTCAGACAAAGGCCAGTTTTTGAATGATTCCAGAAATTGGATCAATGCGTTGACTGCCTGGTCGAATAAATGTTTTCCTTTTTCGGGCGTGCCCAGTTGAGGTTCTCCGCTGCTACCGTTGCTGGAAATGAATTCGGTTTGTTTGAAGATCGTTACGCCCCGATACGGCTCGTCATCTTCCCAGCCGATGTAGCCATTGCGCTCAGGTCGTTGTGCCCGTGCCACCCGTTCCATCCAGACTTTTTCGGGGAAAAGATGGAGCATCAAACTCGTTTCGTATTCGCAGGCATGACTCAATGCCGGGCTTTCCATCGGAGCCTCGCCCGCAAACGGACGGCCTGCCAATTCCCAATAGGTTGCCAGCGCAATGGTAGGCTGATGGCTGGCGTCGAAACGTTTGCTCAAGATGGCCAGCGCCTGTTTCACGGGGGTAATATTGCCGCCGTGCCCGTTGAGGAGTACAATACGTTTGTGCCCACTAAGTACCAGCGACTGTACCAGATCTATAATTACCTGCGTGTATAATTCCGGGGCAAGGCTCATGGTACCGCCAAAAGACATATGGTGGTGACTGGAGCCAAACGGCAGGGTGGGACATAGCATCACCGTTTCGGGCAACGCTTTCTCGGCTTCCTGAGCAATCCTGGTTACGATATCCGTATCGGTTGACACTGACAGATGCGGGCCGTGCTGCTCCATTGCCCCGAGGGGAAGCAGAATAATGGCGTCCTTAAGGGACTGTTTAATCGATTGATACGTTGACGCGTAAAAGAGCATACTTACTTTAATTTAGCTTCTATTGATTCTTTGGATTCTATTGATTCTGGTTGTCAACACAATAGAATCTAAAGAATCAATAGTTTCGGATCAGGAAGTTTAGTACCCCGGATTTTGTACAAGTACAGGTGCGCTACCCGTCACACTTAAATCAATCTGAGCCTGCGGAATCGGGTAAAGCTCGTTCCTGCCTTTCGTGAACGTCGCTCCTTTCATATAGGTGAAATCGTAGCCTGAAATAGACGTTTCGTGCTGGACGTAATTGTTCAGCGTCGTAGCCATATAGCCCGTACCGTTATCCCAGCGACGTAGATCGAAGAAGCGGTGGCCTTCCATCGCCAGCTCCAGTTTACGTTCGAACCGGACGGCTTCCCGAGCATAGTCTTTTCCATTAGCTACGAACTGATCGGTGTATAAACCGACCTTGTAATTAGCCGCTGGCTCGCTCGTGAATCCTTTCAATGGGGCACTGTTGTCAACATATTTCTTTACCCAGCCATTCGGATTGGCGGCCCGTGCCCGAACCATATTCACGTAGGTTTGCGCCTGCGCCAGCGAACCAATTTCAACTTCCACCTCAGCAGCCCACAGGAGAACATCGGCAAAGCGAATCATGGTGTAATTGTTGGATGTCCAGCGCGAAAACATGGAAGTTGTTGCCTGAGCGGCCTGATAATAGATTGTTTTAATCGGACTGTAAGGCCCTGCTACAGCTTGTACCCGAATCCAGGCTTTACCCGGATGGATACCCCAGTCGAGGTAGGGTATTCCCCGGCGACCAACTGTATAATCCAGACGCGCATCGAGGGTTCCGGTGTAGGGTGTAAACGGTGCGCTACTTTCAATACCCTGATCATTGGTTATATCGGAGTTATTGAAGGTTGTGAGCAAAGGCAGACCTGTATTAGGGTCGGTTTTGTACGAGTTAACCAGACTGAACGAAGGCTGATAGGCTCCGCAACAGGTAGCCGGGCCACCCATCGGGAAGTTCAGTGCGTCGCCGTAGTTGCCGTTCTGATAGGTTTGATCGATAGACATCTGCACTGCGAAAACCGATTCGGCGCTGTTCTTTTTTAGCGGATTGAAGTTATCAGCGAAATTGACCAGCGCATATTTAGCGCCTGAAGCCGTCACGCCATTCGCAATCACATCGGCCAGAACGGGCTTCGCGTCGGTGTATTTATCCTGGAACATGTATACCTTGGCCAGAAACGCTTTGGCTGCCCAGCTATTCGCCCGACCTGGGTCCGATTTGGTGGCGCTCAGGTTGTCGGCTGCAAATTTAAAATCCGCTTCCAGTTTAGGCCAGATCGAGGTCGTGTTCGACACGTTGTAGTTGCCGTTAGCATAACTCACCGTCTCATCGAGGTAGGGGACATTCTCCCACAACTTAGCCGCTTCGAAATGATAGACCGCCCGCAGGAACATGGCTTCGGCTTTTACCTGCTTGATTTCGTCGGCGGTCATCGAATTGTCGGTAACCTTAGCCAGCAATCGTAACACGTCGTTGGCCCGTTGCACACCCGCGTACAACACAATCCATTTGTTGTTGAATGGAGCCATGGTTGCGTCGTATTTGTAACTCTCGACCGATTCCATCGGGGGCAAAGCCGATGCCTGGGTTCCGGTATGTGCGTCATCGGAGGTTACACCCCCGAAAATCCAGTTGCTAACCCCGATAAAGTAATAGGTTGTGTTGGGAACTCCCCAGCCGTCGAGCAGGGAGTAAGCTCCAACTAAGAGGCCATTGACCCCGGCCTTGTTCGCTAATGTCGATTCGCTGGTGGCACCGATAGCCCCTACTTCCAGGTAGTCTTTTGTGCAGGAATTGGTTGCGGTTAAAAATACCAGGCAACACGATAAGCCGACAACAAACTTCTTATAGTTCATGATTGATAACGGTTTATGGTATTTTAAAAAGAGACGTTAAGGCCGAAGATGAAATTTTTCTGATTGCTGGGGTAGTTACCATAATCGACGCCAAAGGCCGAGCTAAGTCCGCTCACTTCGGGGTCAAGCCCGCTGTATTTCGTGATGGTGAACAGATTGGCAGCCTGACCGTAGACCCGGACTTTATTCAGGCCGTATTTCCGTAACAGGAGTGGGCTCACGGTATAACCAATCACCAGCGAGCGCATTTTCAGGAACGAGCCGTTTTCGACGTAGAACGAGTTAGATACACCCGATGAGCTGAACGACCCCGTCGATTCAATCTTTGGAATGTTTGAATTTGGGTTTTCAGGCGTCCAGGCATTTAACAAATCGTTGCTTTTAGCGCCTACATAGGTACTGAAAAAGTGGGTGAACGATTTTACGGTGTTGTAAATCTCATTCCCCTGCGACCCGTAGAGCGTAGTCGAGAAATCGAAGCGCTTGTAGGTTACCCCCAGATTCAGGCCATACGTAAAGTCGGGGTTTGGACTACCCAGGAAGGTGCGGTCGCTGGCGTCAATCTTACCATCGCCGTTCACATCCTGGTATTTAAAGCGACCTGGAGCAGCACCACTTTGCGTAGGCGAAGCCGCTACTTCGTCATCGCTCTTGAACAGGCCAATTACTTTGTATCCGAAAAATGAGCTTACTTCCTGACCAACCTGGTTCCGAACGACGTTGCCCAGGTTCTGGGTGTTTGCGGTTTCGAAGTAGGTGGGCGACGGAATGTTGATTACTTTGTTGTTGTAGGTGGTAATATTGGCACCTACGCTGAACTGTAGATCGTTGTTGACGGTCCCTCTATACGTTAAGCCAATATCGACGCCTTTGTTCTGAATATCGCCGACGTTGACAGTCGGTGCGGTTGCGCCACCAGCCGTTGCTGGCAAGGTTTGCGGGAACAAAAGACCATTGATCGACTTCTTGTAATATTCGAAAGATAGGTCGATTTTGTTAAGCAAGGTGGCATCGAAACCCAGGTTAGTCACTACGTTTTCTTCCCATCCCGTATTCGGGTTTCCGATGTTGGTTTGCGCAAAGCCCTGCGTGATTTTGTTGCTACCCGTAATGTCGTAATACGCATCGTAGAACGACCCACCGAACAGCGTAAAGGCGTTTTGTGGGCTAACGTTATTCTGCGAACCCAGCACGCCGTAGCTGCCACGTAGTTTCAGATCGTTCAACCAGGTCACGTTTTTCATGAACTCTTCGCCCGTCACCCGCCAACCGGCCGATACCGATGGAAACGTACCATATCGGCGCTGAGAGCCAAACCGCGATGAGCCATCCCGACGAACAGTAACGCCTAACAGGTACTTCTCTTTGAACGAATAATCCAGCCGACCAAATAGAGAAAATAAGGTGTTTTCGTAGGCGCTACTGGTATTGGTTACGTTCGATGTACCGTTGTTGAGTGTCAGGTAGTCGTAGCTGGTAGAGAAGAAACCGCTGCTGGAAGCCGTAACTGCCCGGCCGTAGTTCCGAATCGCTTCTGAGCCAAGAATTACTTTTATAGTATGATCTCTAAACGCATTGGAGTAGGTCAGCGTGTTGGTCCACATTGTATTCGTGTTGTAGGCAGAAGCCTCAGCGAACGAATTGGGGTTTGTATTGCCTTCTGAGTTGTTATAAGGCGTAAACGTAAAGGTTGTAGCGTATTGATTATCAATGCTTCCGCCGAAGCTGGTCCGCGCCGTGAAGTGCTTCAGAAAGTCGACTTCAGCAAATACGTTTCCAACGACATCCCAGGTATTCGTCCGGTTATTGGCGGTGTTCATCTGAACGGCAACCGGGTTCGAAGAACTACCTAACTCAGGTCCGGCAAAGGTTCCGCCATAGTTTCCTTTGATGTCATAAACCGGAATGATTGGCATGGCCCGATATGTCCAGGCAATTGGGTTACCGCTACTCAGGTTGTCGAAACCAGGATTCTGTTTGTAGAAGAAATAGGCGTTCTCGCCAATACGAACGTTATTTTTGACCTTGAACTGCGTGTTAACCCGGCCTGAATATCGTTTGAGGTAGGTTTTCAACATAGTGCCCTGTTGATTGAAATAATTCAAAGAGACCATGTAATTCGACTTATCAGTGCCACCACTGGCTGTCAGGTTATGACTGGTTATAGGGGCACTTTTAAAAAGTTCATGGAACCAGTCGGTGCCCGTTTTGTTGACTGCCTGGATGAGGTAATTCCTAGCAGGGTTGGTTGCATCGAAGTTGTATTTTGATGGATCAACGGCTGCGTCACCTGCATTCCCTACGCCGGTTGCGCCTGGGCCACGGTATGTATAGTCCGGTAACCCATTCTGAAACAGACCAGTAGTTGGATAGGCCACTTTCGTCAAACGGGCGAAATCCGTAGAGTTCATTAAGTTGAACACATTGCCCTGCAAGGGTTGCTGGGTACCATAATAAGCATCATACGAAATAGTTGGCTGGCCTGATTTTCCTTTTTTGGTCGTTACGATAATGACCCCGTTCGAGCCACGAACCCCGTAAATGGAAGCTGCGCCCGCATCTTTCAATACCTGAACCGACTCAATATCGCTGGCACTCACATTGTTGAGTTCCGCCTGAACCCCATCGATCAGCACCAGCGGCTGGGTATTACCAAACGAGCTTATCCCCCGAATAAAGATGTTGCTGGTACTTCCGGGCGCGCCTGAATTCAGAATGGTTACCCCCGGTACCTGTCCCTGCAATGCCTGTACGGCTGAACCGGCAGGGATAGACTTCAGCGATTTCATATCGACAATCGATACCGAACCCGTAATGTCCTTCTTCTTTTCGGAGGAGTATCCCGTAACGACAACCTCACTCAACGAAGTGGTGGAAGGGGCCAGCGCAATTGAGAATGTTGTTTGTGAGCCAACCGTAATTTCCTGTGCCTGATAGCCGATATACGATACAATTACGCTAGCGCTGGCCGGAACCGTCAGCGTAAAGGCTCCATCGGCCCCGGTGAAGGTACCAACAGTTGTTGAGCCTTTAAGTAATACGTTTGCCCCTGCAATGGGTAGCTGATCTTCAGCACTGGTGACTTTCCCTGAAATCAGTGTTTGCGCATTTGCCCAAACTGTTGCCAGCATGCAGAAGAGCAGCATGCATACCGTTTCTTTTCTAAGATGTAGTGAGTCGTTCATAATCTGTTTTACAAAAAGAGTTACGCATTTGAAGAGTGTTGCCATGGGGTACTCCATCGTAGCCACTTACGATCCTTGTGAAAAGAGCCGTTGATACGTCGTTGAGCTAATCAATACATGTTTACTTCTAAAGCGGTGTGTTACACTGTGATTTAGGTCGGTTTAAGGTAAAGTAGATTCCAGACGCCATTCGGCTTGTTCGGCAATCAGTAGTTAACTGTGTAAACAGGGCCCTGCCTATTCAGCTAGCTATATCACCCGTCGACTTGTTTGCAGTGCGACTATTGGTACTAACTCTATTTAGCAAGAAGGACTGTGCTTGCTTCTGGTATTTGATTACAAATCAAGTGTATTTTTGTAAACAAAAAAAAATTTCAGAATAATTTTTAAGCTAAACGGGGTAATTCTTTCAAGAAATAGGGAGTGAAAGGTCATTTCGGATGAAATAATCGGCAGATTGGCAAAAGAGAAGAATAAACACGAAGTGAAATTGTTGGCAATCGGGTTGGAGAGTGGACGTTTACAGGATCCGTTGAATGTACCTTGCTAGGTAAGTTTGATAAGTGGGGGAAAGGTACGAATGTCCCATCGGGGGCGTACCAAAGCATTGTCGCATTCAAATTGGCCCATTACTTAAGCAACTAAGCCTATGCAAAATGACCCCGATGGATGGTCGGGGTCGTGTGCAGGTAATTCTTATATATTATTCGTATTTCCGCTATTCAATCTCTAGCGAAGCGGCTTCTCCCCGGAGTAAATGCTTGATAAGTGCCTCTTGTGCAAGGGGTAAGTCTTTGTCTTTCAGCCCTTTTAGTATTTGTCGATGTTCCTGGTCAGTAAGCTCATAATCGTTCATGTGTATCTGAGTCTTCCCAATTTTTTGGTGGAATAAGGGAATGTTGCTGATTTGGTAAATGTCCATTAGCTTAGAATTACCAGCACAGTCGATGAGGGTTTCATGAAATTTGACATCAGCCTCCAGCGCACCGCTCAAATACCCACGAGCGACCATAGACGAGAAGTCGTCGCAGATTTCTTCAAGCTTGGCAAGCTGCTGATCATCAATCTTTTGGATCGCTAACCGTAAGGCGCTCAATTCCAATATTTCGCGTATTTCGCGTATTTCACGAATATCATCGGCCGTTATGGATTTCACGAAATAGCCGCCTTTCTCGCCAAAGACAACTAATTGCTCACCCTGAAGTCGAGTAAGCGCTTCGCGAACCGCCATCCGATTCACATCCAGCTTTTTAGCCCAGAGGTCTTCTTTTAAGCGAGTTCCCGCCACTAATTGGTTGGATAATATTTTTCGCCTGATTTCGATATAGGCCTTATTGGCAAGCGAATCGACTTTCATATTTTGTAAACAAAAAATAGATCTATTTAGATGACAAATGTAAGATTTTTTGTAATCAATTAAGTTATTGTATGATTCTGTGTGATGTATGTATTGATTATATCTCTTTTGCGAAAAAAATCTATTCCGTCACGACGACCCGATCGCCATGACTCTTGGGCGTTGAAGTAACCATAAAAACGACATCATGCAGTGAGTCGTTCCGCATTTGATGTGGAACGAAGGGCGGGATTTCGATGCCTTCGTTTGCCTTCATACGGATTGTCTCCTGATTGATTTCCAGAGTCGCTTCGCCCGATAAGACAAAGAAAAATTGCCGCGACTGTCGGTGATAATGTTTTACTTCAGCCGTTCCTGGTGGCATACGTTCCTGAATAATGCTTAGTGAATCGGATTTTACTAAATGCCAGCCATCGCACTCAGCTCCCCAGATGTAGTGTTCGGCATTTTGCGTAGATATGATTTTCGGATTATCCTCTGGCATTGGGTTTGAACATTTACTTTCCTTCTTTCAGCATTTCGACCACCAGGGCCAGCTCATTAACGGTGGCTTCAGGGTCGCCCGAAAAACCAATTTGCCGATACCGAACGCGACCATTAGGGCCAATTACCACCTTCGTTGGGATGCCCTGAACTTTATAGGCATTAGACACTTTCTGCTGACTATCCAGAGGCACCACAAAATTGTATGGATGTTTTTCCATGAAATTATGCACTCGCTGAACTGGCCCACCTTCGCGTGTATTGACGAACAGGAACCGGACATTTGGGTCACTTTGGAATCGATTCTGAGCCTGTTGCATGGCTGGGAACGACGCAATGCATGGCCCGCACCAGGTGGCCCAGAAATCAAGGACAATCACTTTACCCTTAAAGGCCGAAGACGAAATGGTTCGCCCCAATAAATCGGTGAGGGTAAAGGCAGGAGCTGGCTCGTTGATCAGCTTTTCCTGAATCTCATCGCGTTGATCTGCCTTTATATCGGCTTCGAGATTGGCCAGATACGTATCGGCTTTGGCAGGTGTGTTGCCGGGTTGTTTGGCATACCAATCATGTAACGCGGTTTTCAGGCCCGGTGTCGCCTTGCCTACCTGAATGGCAGCCTCAGTCATCGGAAGCGCATCGGAGGCATGATTCGCCCGTAGAGCGCATAGGAAATAGCGTTCGTTCGTGCGTGGATCACTGGCTTCGGCATCATCGGGATTGATAACCTCCTGGTAGGCAGTATAGGCTTCGGTGTATTTGCCTTGCTGTTCCAATGCCCGAGCATACGTGTTCATTAACTGCCGTTGCCGGTTTTGCTTTTCAGCTTCCCAGTTAGCCGACGCGTTTCTGGGTTTGGGGTGCGCTTTTAATACGGTGATCGCGTGCTTGATCAGCTGTTCCGCTTCGGGTAAAGAGCGACGTTCGTCGGCTAGTTGAAAGGCAATGGTATTCAGAACCAGTACATCGGTTTGGGTGGTTGGCTGCTGTTCGACAAACGTAACCAGACCCCGGATATCGTTATTTTTGAAGTATCCATTTGTCATAATCACCGCCAGATCGGACAAATGCGATGAAGTCGGAAATTCATGGACAAAGGCTTCATAAGCCGCTTTTTGGCGAGTCCAGTCCGTTTGGGCCCGAATGGCGATAGCGCGGTCTTTCTGTACTAACGAACCCGCAGGTTCCAACACTTTTTGCCGCTCGCGGAGGGCATTCACTTTCTGATAATCACCCATGCTATCGTACAATCGTATCGCATCGGTCAATTCAGTAAGCGTTGGATTTGGGCGGGAAGCTAAATAACTCTCTATCTCGGCTTTGACTTTAGGACCATAGCCCGGTTTTTTCTGTTTAATAAGCGCGGCTAACCGATCGGACCAGTACAGCGGCTGCAAATCAGGGTTTTGTGCCAGCTCATGATTATAGAGCGTGACAACCCAGTTAGGATCGAACCGTGTGTTTGTTTCATTCAAAAAATGACTACGTGTAAATACCGATGCCTGACCACCCGTAGCATGGGGTACAATTCGGCCCGATGCATCACAAACCGGAATGACATAAAACTGGCCATTGTTCAGGTCAGTCCGCTGAGGCTGCTTGCTATTTCGAAAAAACAGCATTGTCCCCGTTACGTCTTTAGTCGGGATGTAAATTTCGCCCACATAATCAGTGCCCTGTCGTACTAACGAGACGGTTGTCGGGCGGCTGATCTGCATCATACTTGGGGTACTATACCGCACAAAACGACCCTCCAGTGTGCTGTCTTTGGCCAGAGGGGTCGTTTGGGGGCTATATGTAAATGACACTATCTGTCCAAGCTGCGGTTTTTCGGGCGAAAAACAGAATTGGGCCTGAGCGAATGAAAACGCTATTGACAGCAGGGAAAAGGTTAGGGAAAGTCTACTATTCATAACGTATTTTGTGTCACAACCGACTAAAGTCAATAATAAAATAGAATTAACCACAAAGACACGGAGAACGCAGAGTTATAGTTTGATAATACGTGAATTTCTGCTCTGAGTTCTCTGTGTCTTTGTGGTACATAATCTTGCAAAATGCACTTACACCGCCACAACTTCTTCTTTCTGTACCGGTTTCGAAATCGCCCACAGGCCAACAAACGTAAACAGGCCGTTCAGTAGTAACCGTTCGAAACCAAACTGATAACCGCCAAACCAGGTCGCTGAGTTTTCATTGACATAGTAGGTGAGTATGGGTGAAACCACACAAATGAACGGCACAACGCGATCCATAACTGGGCGTTTGCTGAAAATACCAAATGCATACAACCCCAATAATGGTCCGTAAGTATAGCCCGCAATGTCAAAAACGGCGGTAATGACTTCTTTGCTATTCAACTGTCGGAACACAATGATGACGATATAAAACAGTATTGAAAAGCCAATATGAACGATGTGTTTGATTCGGGACCGTTCGGCTTCCGGGCGCTTCTCCACGTCCATGAAATCGACACAAAAAGAGGTTGTTAGCGCGGTTAGAGCAGAGTCGGCACTGGCGTAGGTAGCGGCTGTAATACCCAACAGAAACGTAATGGCAACAACTAGACCAAGGTGATTGAGCGCCAGCATTGGGTACAGGTCATCGGTACGAGTTGGTATTTCGATACCTTCGCGTTGAGCATATACGTATAACAAGACACCAAGCGAGAGGAACATAAAGTTCACGAAAACGAGTGTTACCGTAAACCAGAACATGTTCTTCTGGGCTTCGCCAATATTCTTACAGGTCAGGTTTTTCTGCATCAGATCCTGATCAAGACCAGTCATTACGATAGCAATGAATGCCCCCGAAATAAACTGCTTGAAGAAGTTCTTAGGGTCATTGCCATCCCAATAAAACACCTGCGACATCGAGCTGGTTTTTACGGTTTGGATCAATCCGCTGAACGATAAACCCAGCTCCTGGGAGATTAGCACAATAGTCAATACAACCGCCGTAACCAGAAATACGGTTTGGAGTGTATCGGTTACAATAATCGTTTTAACGCCCCCTTTGAAGGTGTAAATCCAGATTAATCCGATTGTGATGAACACCGAAACCTCGAATGGAACGCCCAATGCGTTGAAAAGAGCAATCTGTAAAACCCCGGCTGCTACGTAAAGCCGCACGGCTGAACCCACCGTTCGGGCAAGCAGAAAGAAGCCCGCTCCCGATTTGTAGGACCAGAACCCAAATCGCTTTTCGAGGTAGCCGTAAATGGAAATCAGATTCAGTCGGTAATAGAGGGGCATCAATACGGAGCCGATCACAAAGTAACCAACGATGTAGCCCAGGACAACCTGAAAATACGAAAATCCAATCTTTCCAACAGCTCCTGGAACCGAAATAAATGTAACGCCTGATAAGGAAGTGCCAATCATCCCGAAAGCGACTAACCACCAGGGAGACTGGCGATTCGCGGTAAAAAAAGCATTGGTATCGGCTCCCCGGGCTGTGTAAAACGAGACGGCAATCAGCATCCCGAAATAGGCAATTAAAATCACTAAAGCGAGGGTAGTGTTCATGAAGTAGACTAACGATTTATAACGGACAACGTACAAGTGGAAAGCCTGTCCGAAGGCAACTTTTTAAGCTCAATTAAGGTTGTTTTTGTGTACGGATATAGTTTTTAAAACTGCCCATTTTTCCGTAAATTTGCTAAGTAAACACGCTTTTCGATCCCATGCAACCTTTTGAAGAAAACGACTGGTCGACCGACGTACATGTACTCGATGAAGTAGTTGAAACCGACGTTCATAACCTCGTGGTTTTCAATGATGATGTCAATACGTTTGAACACGTCATTGATACGCTGATCGACGTTTGTGAACACACCCCCGAACAGGCCGAGCAATGCACACTCCTGATTCACTACAAAGGGAAGTGCTCTGTTAAAAACGGTTCATGGGAAGAACTTGTCCCGATGCGTAATGAGATCTGCCGTAGAGGTATCTCGGCTGAGGTTTTAAATTAAAGGCGAAAGAGCGAAAGAGTGCAAGAGCGAAAGTTGACGCGTCAGCCACTCTTTCGCTCTTGCACTCTTTCACTCTTTAATTAGCAAACAATTGGAGTATCCATCCAAACTAATAGAAGAAGCGGTTAACGAGGTGTCGAAGCTGCCGGGAATTGGGAAGAAAACCGCACTCCGGCTGGTATTGCATCTGCTTAAACGTGACGAAGACCAAACCGAGTTGCTGGCCCAGAGCTTAACGGCCATGCGAACGAAGGTCAAATATTGTCAGAAGTGCCATAACCTGTCAGACCACGATCTGTGCACCATTTGCGCCAGTCACAAACGCGATCAATCCTTGATTTGCGTTGTAGAAGACACGCGCGATGTCCTCGCGATTGAAAATACGGCCCAATTCAAAGGCTTATATCACGTGCTGGGAGGAATTATTTCGCCCGTTGAAGGAGTCGGTCCAAGCGATTTGCAAATTGACTCGCTCATGGCTCGTTTACGGGGGCCAGAAGGTGAACACGTTCGCGAAATTATCCTGGCCATTAGCCCCACCATGGAAGGGGATACAACAGCTTTTTATCTGCAAAAGAAACTCAAGCCGTTTAATCTTAAAATCTCGACCATTGCCCGGGGTATTCCCATCGGGGGCGATCTCGAATATGCCGATGAGGTAACCCTTGGCCGGAGTATTCTGAGCCGGATTGCCTATGAATAATCTCTGGCTCCAATAGCCTAGGGGAGACAAAAACTCGTTTCTTTGCGTCTGTGACCGTTCGTTGTTGAACATTCGCCCATTTGTGGGGTTTTGTTTAACGGCACCTGTGGTCACAGACGTTTTTTGTTTTTCCCAAAACCAATCATTCGCATGAATCGCTCCGAGTTTTTGAAACTGGCATTCGGTACTTCAGCCAGCTTGATAGCCTTCCGTTCTCTTGGATTTGCACCTGCTCAGGCAGAGGGACCGTTTAAGTTGCCGCCACTCCCTTACGATACGGGCGCACTTGAGCCACATATCGATAAAATGACCATGGAGATTCACCACGGTAAGCACCACAAAGCTTATGTGGACAACCTGAATAAAGCGGTTGCCGGAACCGACATGGCGAAGATGGATATTGAGGCCCTGGTGAAAAGCGTAACAACCAGTACCCCAGCCGCTGTGCGTAACAACGCGGGTGGTCACTGGAATCACACGTTCTTCTGGAATATCATGGGGCCTAATGCGGGTGGCGCACCAAAAGGCGCTCTGGCCGATGCGATTAATAAGAAATACACTTCGTTCGACAATTTTAAAACGGAATGGGCTAAGGCTGCCACCGGTCGTTTTGGGTCAGGCTGGGTATGGTTGATCAAGAATGGTAACGAGGTTGAAATTGTCTCGACACCGAATCAGGACAACCCACTAATGGCGCTGGCCGAGAAAAAAGGTACACCTGTTCTGGGCCTTGATGTTTGGGAACATGCTTATTATCTGAAGTACCAGAACCGTCGCCCCGACTATGTTACCGCTTTCTGGAACGTAATTGACTGGAATAAAGCAAGCAAGCATTTCGGCGCCTAACCGAAAGAGTAATAGCGTTAAAAAGTTATAAAGTCATAAAGTTGTAGAGTTGGTTAACACGCCCATGGACTCTACAACTTTATGACTTTATAACTTTTTAACTCTTAGCTTTTGTATTTTTGTGAAAATAGTTTTCGTCTATGTTAGCAGAAGAATTATACAATGAAATTCCGTCTTTGGATTTGGCGGATTTCACCTCAGGCGATCCTGACCGCAAAGCTAAATTCGTGCAGGATTTAGGCCGGGCGTTTAACCAGATTGGATTTGTGGCCATTCGGAACCACGGCCTGACCGATGAGTTGACGAAAAAATTATATAGCTCAGCACAGGCATTCTTTTCATTGCCGGATAGTGTGAAGCAAAAATACGAGCACCCCGAACTCAACGGCCAGCGCGGCTATATTGGCAAAGGGAAAGAAACCGCGAAAGGCTTTAAAGTCGCTGATTTAAAGGAGTTTTACCACATCGGTCAGCCTGAGCCAGAAGGCGATATGCCTGCCAATGTGATTCCTGAAGAATCGCCTGAATTCGGGGAAGCAACGCTGACAGCTTACCGAACACTTGAGAACGCAGGCAAGCAATTGCTGCGAGCTATTGCCCTTTATCTGGAGTTACCCGAAACGTATTTTGATGATAAAGTTCGGAACGGCGACAGCATTCTGCGGGCTCTCCATTACTTCCCACTTGATCCCAACACGACGCCTGATGGTGCTGTACGAGCGGCTGCTCATGGCGACATCAATCTGATTACATTGTTGATGGGGGCTTCGGCTGATGGCCTGGAAGTATTGCGTCGTGATGGTAAATGGATTGGCATTACAGCCCTGCCCGATCAGGTTGTGGTTAACGTGGGAGATATGCTCGACCGGCTTACAAACCACAAATTGAAGTCGACGATTCACCAGGTTGTGAACCCGCCCCGCGAGAAAATGAATCAGTCGCGCTACTCGATTCCGTTTTTCATGCACCCACGGGCCGATATGGACCTTACTAGCCTGGAAAGCTGTATTGATACACAACACCCCAAACTATATGTCGATATGACAGCCGGGGAGTTTCTGGACGAGCGGTTGATGGAGTTAGGACTAAAAAAGAAATAGTCAGTTACGAGTCAGGAGTAGTCAGAAATAGTCAAGTGTTGTCAGGAGTAGTTAAGAATTGCCTGATAATCGATTTCGACACTTGACTATTTCTGGCCACCCCTGACTATTCCTGACTACATTTGACCACTCCTGACCCTCAACCATGTTGCCTTATCTAACGACTGCTAAACCCGTGCGCCGAATCCGGTACATCATCTTCCTGAAAGATGTGCTGATTCTTGCCCTCACAACGTTTGGTGGTCCACAGGTGCACCTGGCCATGTTCTACGAACGTCTGGTGAAGAAAAGGCGCTACCTGACGGAAGAAGAATTGCTGGAGCTGAATGCCCTGGGGCAAGTGTTGCCGGGGCCAACCTCCACCCAAACTATCACCGCTTTAGGGTTTAAAATTGGCGGACCGAATCTGGCCTACCTGACCGTTACCATTTGGATTCTGCCTGCTGTATTAATCATGACAGCGGCCGGAATCGGGATATCTTACCTGGAACGTCATCATCTATCGCTTCAATTTGCCCGGTTTATTCAACCAATGGCCGTTGGCTTTATGATCGTGGCTGGGTATCGGATTGGGCAAAAGGTTATTCAGGATAAGGTGAGTCTGGCGCTTGCCGTTACGGCAGCGTTGGTTGGCTATGTTTTTCGATCGCCAGTTATGACGCCAATTGTTATTGCCATTGGTGGCCTCACCACTGCGCTGACTTATGAAAAGCAGGAGCGAATGGAGAAAAAGCCATTGAGCGTTCAATGGGCTAATTTTTTTCTGTGGTTAGGTGTGTTTGTTTTAGCGGCTGGAATGGGTGCTATCACGCACGCCTTGCCGGTTCGGCTATTCGAGAACTTTTATCGGAACGGCAGCTTTGTTTTTGGCGGAGGACAGGTATTGACCCCTATGCTCTATAATGAGTTCGTGGCTTTCAAGCATTATCTGACCCGTGAGGAGTTTTTGTCCGGCCTTGGTCTCGTACAGGCTGTACCAGGGCCTGTATTTTCGTTTGCCTCTTACATTGGGGCACTATCCATGCGTGATGCAGGTGTGCACGGTCAACTATGGGGCAGCTTAGTGTCAACAGTTGGGATTTTCCTGCCCGGTACGTTTCTTATCTTCTTTGTCTATCGTTTCTGGGAGCAACTCAAACGGTATCGGGTTGTACGTGCATCTCTGGGAGGAATCAATGCCGCCAGCACAGGATTGACCGCAGCCGCAGCCATCGCACTTTTTGAACCAATGGCACCACATTGGCCATCGGTGGTCGTGGTGTTAGTGACGATAGGATTGCTATTGTACAGCAAGATTCCGCCTTACGTACTGATTTTAGGTGGTTTGCTGGCAGGCATTGTCTTATAGTTTCTTCCTGAGTTCTTACGGCTGAAAGAGTAACTGACCAGTTGGATTAATGGCAAGTTGGCCACCAACCGTGTAGTTTACCTGCAACGCTTTGGCTATAAATCCATTAGGGATGGTAACCTGATGACCAATCGTAACTAAATCGGTTTGGGTGGGCAGCCGATTGCACGACCAAACGGTAGGATCGTCCCAGGAACCGACTTTGAGTGTGTACATCGCTGTGCAGGAATTGACCGTAACTACAGCAATGCCGCTACCTGTTCCAGTTGCACACCCATTGAGCACGTTAGCTAGTGTGTACGTTGTGCTGATTACAGGAGTCACGGTGAAAGTAAATGGGGAAGTCGTAATACCTGTGAATGTAATCGGCGAGCTATTGCTGGTATTCACTGTTAATGAAAAAGGGCTACTACCAGTTAATGTGGCTGTAAGGGTTGCCGTTTGCCCAGTTGTGATAGTTGTTGTACCGCTTAGGCTGGCAACGGGTGGAGTACAAGGTTGCTTCACAACTAAGATATAGTCTTCTGTCTCTCCGTAATCATAACTACCACATGGGTCTCCCGGAATTGTTGAGAACGCAGCAACGATGCGCATAGCGATTGCACTTGCGGTCGTGCTGATTGGAATGGCCAACGTACCTGAAAAGGTAGCTGCCTTATCGGCGGCTGACATTTGATATAGCCGTTCACTGATCTCAAAAACATGATTGTTGTTTAGGTCAACCCAAATTGAACTACCCATCGCATTCATCGTACCTTTGGTAACTGTAAACGTGGCCGATTGCCCTGCTGTGACTGTTCCACTGACACCTGTAAATGA
Organism: Spirosoma litoris; assembly: GCF_054776755.1. NCBI lineage: Bacteria > Pseudomonadati > Bacteroidota > Cytophagia > Cytophagales > Cytophagaceae > Spirosoma > Spirosoma litoris. The sequence goes on from NZ_BAAHBI010000010.1 coordinate 350,718, forward strand.
CGTATAGTAACTAGTTGTGCTGGATGAACAACCCGAATTTTGACTTAAGATTTTATTGTTAACAGTTACACCCGTTATATTGATCGAGTAGGGGCATCCATCGTCAGAGAAATTAGGAAGGCAATCTGGCGCAACTACAGATGCCGTTGTACTAATACTGCCTGTGGTTGTATTAGATGCCTTAATGCGATAGTAATAGGTAGTCCGTGGGGTAAATGATGCATCGGTAAACGTTGTCACATTAGGCTCTACCCCACCTATCGGGACGAATCCTGTTGTCGGTGATGTGGATCGTTCGATAAAGTAACCCATTTCATTGCTGGCGTTATCCTGCCAGGTTATCACTAGTTGATTACTCAGAATGCTGGCGACTACGTTGGAAGGGGCTGCCATGCTTGTTGGAGGAGCATTTAGCGTATAAGCGGTGTGGCTCTGGCGGGTGGCTAGACCGGCCTGAATCCGGTCATATTGGCCGGCTGTAAAATCATGCGTACAGGGATAATAGTAGGACATAATATTCGTTGGCGAAGGGGAATACAGATTTCCCTGATCGTCGGTAAATGAACAGGTATAGCTAGAGGGGCATCCAGAAACGCAGGAACTGGTTGCATCAGCGTATCGCCCATAAGGATCGGCTGGCGTATCACAGATTAAATCGCCTGTTGTGGTACAGTTTGCCCCACTGCCCCGAGTCACCCGCTCATAGCCATAGGCCGATTCGAAGGTATGTAGCAGATTGAACGTATGGCCTAGTTCGTGCGGCACTAACCGATTGCCCATATCATCGTCATAATTTTCATCGAGAATGATTGTACGAGTAGAGGCTACATCATTCGATGGGAATCGGGCATAGCCTCCCAGATTTCCATTATCGAACTGATGGACATAGTATTGGTTCAATGCATTCGTTACATCGTATGGGGCTATCGTGGCATCATCTGTATTTTGCCGGTACTGGTTATAAAGGGCGTCGTTATTTATATAGTCGGGAGTGGTGCCTGAAAAATAGAACTGGATACCGTTACCATTCTGAAGATAATACTTGTTGGTAAGCGCCATTACATTGTTAAGGCTAGCCATGGTATAGCCGCCCGTACCATCCGATTTGCGGATTATGTGCGGTCGGATGGGGATGTAAGTAATCGTGGTGAAGAGTGCCCCAGAGGCTTTTTTCAAGCGGAGGGCCAACGCTGCTTCCGCTTCAAGATCCTTTCGTTCTTCGGCCGTTAAGCTTGCAGTACCACACAGAACGGCACGCGGTTTAATAAGTTGGGCTAGCAGCAAAGAAGGAGTAGCCAGGCTTAAACTGATAACTACGTAAAAGAATTGAATAGACGAATGTCTGGCTTTTTTTAAGTAGAGAGTAGGCATAGGAACCTGTTGGTATTGAAAATTCAATGTACAGCAGTTTCCTATATAAATAGATATATATTTATACTATTTTTAATGAATAGGATATAAAAATGATCTTAATTATAGTTTAGTCTTACTTTATTGATAGTTTCTAAATGTTGTTCTGGTCGACCATTTGCCAAGAGTTTTCGAGACGAACGTTTATTTCTATTCAAACTCTACTATAAGTTGAGTAATGCTTTCAGCTTTTCATAGAACCCGGTATTCGCGAATGTGAAGCGTTTGTGAAGTATATAATTACTTAAAAAGCTAAGCCCCATACCGGCAATCTGCGACATGAATTTATTCAGATTAACTTCCTTCACCGAGAAAGGAATGATAATGGTATGGGTTCCAATGGCTGCCGTTGAATAGTCATTTAGGAAAGACGCTCCATAAACGGTTATCAGGCAAGAGAGTATAGATACAAGCGTAAATTTGACGGCTTCCCGTTGTGTTTTTGCCGAGTTTTTCGCGTTGAAGGCAAAAAGCTTAGTCAGAAAAAAGCCCGCCAGAAAAGCGATGATATACCCTATAAATAAAGCTTGCTGGTACGTAACCTGAAACCAATCCTGAAGTACGCTTCCAGCTATTAGTTGTACAGATGCACCGATTGCTGCAACAATAAAATAGGCTAAAACATCTCGGCGGTTAAAAAGCTCATTGGCCATAATTAATACGAAAAAGTTGATATTAGGAGAGTTAAGAGTTACTATGATTTTGGCTTTGTTTTGCTAAACATACCAAACTCCTTCTGAGATTAATTTATTCCGCCCTCCCACATTTAGTTGATAATTACCGTTCGTGATTTTTCCATCAAGATACAAATGTGATTTTCGTCCTATTTGAAAACCCTGTTCTACAGTTACGTTAATTTGGGGACTCATATGGGCTAATAAATAAGCTAGAAAACAGCCGTTGGCGCTGCCCGTTGCTGCATCTTCCAATAGCTTATTATTTTCAAGTAATAACATTCTACTGTTATAGGTATTACCCGATTCATACGTTTCTTTGGTGAAGAAAAATAGAGAGGTGGAGTGCCCCGCCGGGCTGTTAGTTTGGTGCCGATTTCGGAAAACTAGAAACTCTTTAAATGAGTCATACGTGAGGCTAAGGCGTTCCATAGCCGCCAAACTGGTGAGCGGGATAAGAATATACGGAAGCCCAGTGCTTATTTCCTGAATAGGAAGGCTCGTGTCAATGTCGTTCAGGCTGATTCCGAGATCTTTAGAAACTTCTTCTCTTGTAAAGGTATCTCTAAATTCAGGCTGTGCCTGGCGCATGAAAAATAAGCTATCATCCAGATTTTCAGGATTGAATATGGTAATATCGATGTCGCTATGAGCTAATTCGAGGACTAAGTTAGGGATAGCTTTTGGTAAAATAAATTTAGCGATGATATAGCTGGTGCCGAGTGATGGGTGACCCGCAAACGGAACTTCCTGTTCGGGTGTAAATATTTTTACGACAAAGCGTTGATTGTCTTTATTTTCTTTAATAAAAGCTGATTCAGCAAAATTAATTTCTTTCGTAATTTGCTGCATTTCCTTTTGAGAAAGTGAATCTTCCAGATCCAGAAAAACAGCTAACTGATTACCCTGATATTTTTGAGAAGCGAAAACATCAACAATGTAAAATTTTACTGATTTCATTATACGTTAATCTGGAATCTTTTCAAACTTTCGTTTCTATATGAACTACTAACTTTTTGTCATTTTGAGGTCGGGAAAAACCTTAAGTTTGCTTATTAATCAAGCTTGAGATTTCTCCGACGTCGAAATGACAAAAAAGATTAGTAAGAAAACTTAAACACGATCTAGGAGAAATCCTTGGAAAAGAGTTGCAGTTATTTTTTGAAAATACACGACGCAAATCTAGAAGGATATATCGAGACTTACTGGCATGTAGATAGGTTTAGACGTACAATAGCCATAATAAGTCAAAAAAATCAATGTAGATTAAGCGATGAATTCACATTTTCTGTACTCACCCCGCTTACTTTTCGTAGCGGCTTCACCAAGTCTATTGCAGTCAGAGTTAATTAGTAACCAGCAACTTGCGCGCTCCCTGAATGTGGCTATTCCTGCTGATTGGCCTCCAGGTGAATATGATCAGGGAGCTATGCAATTTTTTCTGGATCAACTTTTAGCTGGTGGAGAAGAGGCTACTGGCTGGTACGCCTGGTATGTGATTGCGTATCCGACGGCAACAACTCCCGCCACTTTGGTCGCTAGTGGTGGTTACTTTGGCCCGCCAGATTCAATCGGTTTACTGGAAATTGGTTATTCTGTTTCCCACGAATGGCGACTTCAGGGAATTGCTACCGAAGTGGTTGCAACGCTCTGTAGACATGCCTGGCAGCAAGCAGGTGTAAAGCGAATTATTGCCCATACGTTACCAGGCAATCAGGCTTCTATTGGCGTGCTGGTTAAAAACGGCTTTCGTCAGATTGAAAGTGACGATTCAGAAAAATTGTGTTTTGAGTTCTTAACGTGAATTATGGAGGATTTACGAATAGAATTATACTAGTTTTTTGTCATCCCGACGGCAGGAGGGATCTTCGGCAACTGGTTATTTACCGAAGATCCCTCCTGCCGTCGGGATGACAAAAAACAATATTATAAATAACTGATAATCAGCTAATAATTTCAGATTTTGTCCATTATTCACGTTTCTTAGGCTAATCGCAATGCTAGACGAATGGCTTGCTCAACTGGTGCATAATGGCCGTTTGTCCGCTTCAATTGAAATGGATGAGCTGGTAGGAGTGGTGGCTGAGCCAAAAATCGCGGATTAGTGCCGTGGTGTGGTTGGGCAGCATGAACCAGAAACGGATGGCATAAATAGACGGTGCCCGCTTCGCCGATTGCCAGTACTTCGGGTAGTCCGGCTGTTTCGTCAAATCCGTTTACGGCCAATTCGCGCAAAGACAATCCCACTTCGCCAGCGGGCTCCAATCGACGCGCAATATCGAAGTGCGAGCCAACCCGAATACGCGTTGGTGCATCGTTTTCATTGATTGTTGAGAACAGAAACAACATCAGTAGCGATCTTCCTTTTGAAACTACATTAGCCCGCCAGGACAGAAAATCAGTCGGGTCGTCATCTTCCGTTGCAAAACTTACGTCGATGTGCCAGCCTGTATCAGTTGGATCGACGGGGCTGGGAAAACGAATAGGAAACGTACCCAAACTAGTTCGGGGTTGCCATTGACCAGAACCAACCAATTGATCGAATGCATTCAATAAGCGGGGCGTATTGGCTGCTTGCCGGAATGGTTCCTGGGCATAATTACCAAGCCGAATAACGGGACTAGTCCAGGTAGTTGGATCGTTCGGATCGCAACCCGTATCTGCCCAAAGTATAGTTCGGCACTCTTCGGCCAGGCTTGGGGAGAACGCCTGGTCAATGCGAACAAATCCCTGCTGAATAAAATCCTGAATTTGTTGATGATCAAGCGTGTTTTCCATAGCCAAGCGTCGGGTAGAAGCAATAAGGCAGGCGTTGAGCCTGCCTTACGCTTATAACTCATCGGAAAGAAACTTCCGAACGGTTTGATAGGGTCTGAGTGCCTGTGGTTTACCATTCGTCCCGTTAGTAGGCGAAGTGCCATTTGGACGAGATTCATCGGCCCGCTTTCTGTTGTTCTGAAGCGTCAGCATCTCTTTCCGTAATTGCCGCTGTTCTTCAGCACTCAAGACAGTACGTGTGGCTTCTCCCTGACCGTAGCCGTCGTTGAAATTGCTGATGCGACTATCAGTTTGGGCTAATTTTAATTCAGCAAATAACTCATTTAAATCGGCATTTATGGCCTGACGTTGTTCTTTCAACTCCGTGAGGCTAGGCAATAAATCGAGGTTGTGTTGCAGCACGTTTTGCTGGGTAAGCTGCTCCGCAAACTGAGCTTCAAGCGGAGCAATTTGCTGATCAACTCGTTTCAGACGACGGCGTAATTTCCAAAGCTTTATATCGGCCTGCAACCACCTAAACCAGAAGGCTGACAAAACCGGCAACGCAATGCCCAGACAAACGGCTCCGGCAAGTGCGAACAAAATGCCACTCAATACAAACGATAAAAGTGCCCAAGGGCTATTGACTAGGGCTAAATTTAGCTCACTCGACTGGCCCAGTTGTTTTTCAATTTGGTTAAGTGTCGATGGGCTAAGGGTTTGTGTTGCAGCAGTTGGATCGGTGTTCAGTTGGAGTTGACGAACAGATTTATTGATGGCCGATTTGAGTTGATCGGTACGATAAGCTTCATACCGAAACCAGCCTAGCACGGCTAATGTCAGTACCGAAAACACGGCCAGCGCCATTTTAAAACGCCCGTATCTCTGCCCATTTTTTACCGGATCTTCCTGGTAAGGCTGCTCGATCAGTCGATCATAAGCAGGCTTTAACAGAATGGACACCATGGCTAACCCGACGGCAAAGGCCCAGGCTTCGTTGGTGTTGCGGATGTTAAGCGCATAGGCCACAATTTCGTGGGAGATAATTAAATCACCCGCCAAAAATGAAATACCTGCAATGAGGAACAGAATTCCTGCCAGAAGTGAGTAATCAGGCGCAGCCTTGGTCCGGCGTTCGAGCAGGTTATCTCGTTCTGTTTCCAGCGCCTTCCGATCGGACTCGTGCTGGCTGATTTGTTTGGCTAACCGTTCTACCTGTACTGTATGTGCCTGTAGCGTAGCAAAAGCTGTCCGGTTGGCGTCCGTTGTTTCGGTAAGCTGCCGTTCGGTATTGGCTAGCTCGGTCCGTTTTTCCTGAATCCGTTCAGAAAGCCAGTCTGTATTGATCTGACTGGATAAATAGCCTTCGTATGTTTCCCGATTTACGCCTTCCACACCGCTGGTATAGCCGTGTTGAAAGTCGGGATTATTGGTTGGTTCCATAACTAGTCAAGTTGTATGGTTAGAAAGTTGTAGAGATATACGTTGTGCATTTTAACCAGGAGAACAGGGCAACATAATCAGTACTACAACTCATTAAACATCGCTTGTCGCTGCTGCGCGCTCAGTCGATCACGGAGACTGCGGGCAAGCTCAAACTCACTGATAAATAAGTTAACAAGCCCATCGCGTTGAGTGTTCAAACGGGTCTGTTCGGCCTGGACATGATTTAGGGCTGTTACAATAGGCCACTTCTTCGTCCGGATGGCATCAATTTCCCGATTCAGGCGCTCAATCTCGCCTTCCCAGGCAGGGATGTTCTGCTTTTTATCAATGGCTAATTGATGATTGTGCTGAATCGCTAACAGATCGGTCTGAATCGCCGTGAGTGTACTTAAAAGGAGTTTTCCGGCTAAGAGGAAGAGAAAGAACACAAACACAAATAAACCAACAGCTTGAGGGGGCGATTGGGTCTGTAAGGACTGAACGAGAATAAAAAGCGACGTGGCAAGCGGTAAGCCAAACTCCTCGATCAGTCGTCGACCGGTTAAACGAGAATCGGTTTCGTAAAAAAACGATGTTCGCCCAAACAAATTGAACATGCCCGCCATAAAAACACCGACCGCAATCCATCGATTGGGAAATGTTGGACGCAGGGTTTCGTCGATCAGATAAAAATTGCCAACGCACAACACAAGCGATAAAATCAGGCTTGCACAGTGACGAATCAGATTATGCGGAGTTGTTTGGGCGTCACGTAGATCGCTACTTTGATCACGAAGGCCTGTGATACGATTTTCCCGCTGTTCAATTAATAGATTGAGTTCGCCAATTTTGTCGGTGTAATGCTCGACCTGTTCCTCCAGCGGGGCTACTTGTTGGCCAAAATAGGCCCGAATTTGAGCGACCTTACCATCGGGTCGAGCATCTGAGAGGCCAAAAAGCACACCCTCATCGCGCAAACTCTCTTCGTCGGCCAACCAGGCGGGTAATGGCGCAGTTGTACTATAGGTATTTAACGGAAATTCAGGTTCTGGCTGGTTCTGAAAGGTAGTATCCAATGGTGCAGATACGGGCATAACCGTAACAGTAGGAGCTACAGGCTCCTGTTTTGCCGAACTGCGGGAAAAAGCGGAAAATAATCGATTGATAAGCGTCATTATAGAAACCAGCCGACATAGCGTTGGCCGGATCAGGTCGTTAAATAGAAAACGCCTGTAAATACGGAAATAGTACCCTATTGATGCAAATCATCCGTGTGATACGGAGAAAATTTAGGCTGAATGGCAAGGGATATCGGGTAAATTTAGGACTGTTGCTTCACCAAATTAGATTCTACCAGATACTATTGATTCTATTAGATTGATAAACGATAAACGTCCAAATTGAATCGTCAGAAACACTAGTACTCGTCCAATTTAGTTTCTATCGATTCTTTGGATTCTATCGTCTTTGATTATCAGCACAATAGGACCAACCGCGTGGGCGGCCCCGAGAATCGATAGAATCCCCTAGAATCTAGTTTGCCAAAGCACTAGTACTCGTCCAATTTAGATTCTTTTGATTCTATTGTCTCTGATTATCAATGCAATAGCAACCGAAAGAATCTATAGCAACAGTTAGAATCTATTTTGTCAAAGCATAGAACCTGCATTAGATAAGTATCATTACAAGACTTCGGTTTTCCCGGTTCGGTAGGGCGACAATTGCGGAGAATCGGCAGGTAGCTCGGTGATCAGATAATCGATCTGGCCCAAATCGGCCACTTTCATACGCATAACGCTGTTCATCTTTTCGGAAATAGCCAGAATAACAATTTTTTCCGCAGCCCGAATCATCGTTTTCTTGGCCTGTACCGTTTCCCAATCCGAATCGGTTAGTCCCTCTTTGGCGTCGATGGCGTTGGTTCCCATGATGCACAGATCGACGCGTAATTCTGATAGACGCTGGTACACTTCGCCACCTACACTCATCTGGCTATAGCGGGAAATTTGCCCGCCAATCATAATGATTTCCAGATTGGGTTTGTCCAGTAACTCAACGGCTGTGAGGGGGTTAACCGTAATAAAAGTTGCTTTTAAGTCCGCTGGAATCATCTTGATGAACTCCCGGATCGTTGTGCCACCGCCCATCAAAATCAGCATGCCATCGCGCAAGAGCGTAAGTGCTTTCTCGCCAATGATCCGCTTGCTCTGATGTGCATACGTTTCCTGCAACTGCGAGGAGTGATGGTACGCCTTCGACATAGCGCCCCCACGAATTTTAATCAGCTTCCCTTCGTCGGCCAGGTCATTTATATCGCGTCGGACGGTGTCTTCAGATACGTTTAGCGTAACAGCCAAATCGGTCAGATTGATTCGCGTATGAAGATTCAATTGGTTGATTATTAAATCTTTACGTTCCTCCTTTAAAAAAGCAATTGACATAAGAGAATGTTACGTTCGGTTACTTAACACAGAAAGCAAAATAAGGGCAAAATCTTACCTATTCACAAATTGATCAGACAACAGCCTAAAGACTAGTTGCTGATTTATTGCAATGACCTTTGCAAAATCTCCAATTATGCCGCATAAAGCACCTAAAAAATGTACTTTTTGCATATAATGTCTAGGTTTTTGCCATATAGAAGAAATATTATTTGCAAAGTTGCAATATTGGCGGCTATATTGCGCAAGAATTGCATTGAAAGATTGCAAAATTTGCAAAATGCCTCCCGGGTATTCTTAACTTAACTAATTAATCATAAACTATGGATCGTATTTTACTACGCTGGCCTACTCATTTAAGTAAGCTGCTCACAATGCTCTGGTTGTTGAGTGTGCCTGCCTTCGCACAAACGATTTCGGGGAAAGTGACGAATATCGGCGATGGCGCTACGCTACCCGGTGTAACGATTGTTGAGAAAGGGTCTACGAAAGGAACTGTCAGCGACAGTCAGGGAAAGTATTCGATTAATGTGTCGAGCCCGCAGGCCACACTGATTTTTTCGTACATCGGATTTGTAGCTCAGGAAATTACCGTAAACGGTCGATCCGTAGTTGATGTGAGCCTGAAAGAAGACGCTACCCAACTGGGTGAAGTTGTTGTAACGGCGTTGGGGATTACAAAAGATAAGAAAGCACTGGGTTACTCGGTGACTGAAGTCAAAGGGTCGGAATTTACTCAGGCCAGAGAGAACAACGTAGCGAACGCACTTTCGGGGAAAATCGCGGGTGTAAACGCAACGGGTCTCTCAACCGGTCCTGGCGGCTCCAGCCGAATCATCATTCGGGGGAACGGTTCGTTGACGGGTGATAACCAACCACTGTACGTAATTAACGGGATGCCAATTGACAACACGGTGCCCGGCGGTGCTGCCACGACCAACGGTGGTCAGGGGAACGTGGACCGGGGTGATGGTATCGCTGGTATTAACCCCGATGATATTGAGTCGATTAGCGTTTTGAAAGGGGGTACTGCTGCCGCTCTATATGGTTCGCGGGCGGCCAACGGGGTTATCCTGATCACAACTAAAAAAGGGAGAGCACAGCGCGGCATCGGTGTGGAGTACAACTCGACGTTCACGATGGAAAATGCGGCTGTTTTCCCGGATTGGCAGTATGAATATGGCCAGGGCGATAACGCGGCTAAACCAACTACACAGGCGCAGGGCATTGCCTGGGGGCGTCGTTCCTGGGGGGCTAAAATTGATGGTTCTGACTTCGTTGCTGCCGATGGATTGACACATCCATACATTGCGCAGAAAGATAACATCAGGAATTTCTACCAAACTGGTAAAACGTTCACGAATACGTTGGCATTTACGGGTGGAAATGAGAAAGTTAACTACCGTTTTTCATTGTCTGATCTGGACGCCAAAGGCATTCTACCGACGAATACCTACAAGCGCAAAACGGGTAACCTGAATATTAACGGCACATTTGGCGACAAGATCGCCCTGGAAGCCGTGGCTCAGTATACGTTGGAAAACGGGCATAATAAAACCGGCGCTGGCGATGCCCTCGGTAACCCAAACTGGACGCCTTACATGATCGGTAACACCTCCGATATTCGGTGGTTAAGCCCAGGCTACGATGCTAATGGTAACGAGATTGCCTGGAACGATGCTGATATTGCGTCTAACAGTTACTTTGTCGTTAACAAATACCAGCAGGACGACAGTAAAAACCGCTTCATTGGCCAGTTGGGGCTGACGTACAAAATCCTGAAAAACTTGTCGGTGAAAGGAACCGTGAGCCGGGATTTTTATAACTACAACTACCGCTACATTCTGCCAACGGGTACTCGCTATATTCCAAATGGTCAGTTCAATCAGTTGAAAACTGACGTGAGCGAAACCAATAGTATGCTCACCGCGAATTATAATACAACCTTTGGCCACTTTGGATTTTCGGCGCTGGCCGGGATGAACCAACGGAACTTCAGCTATAATCAGTTGAATTTGTCCGGAGCAACGTTTACGATTCCTTTCTTCTATAGCTCAACAAACCTGGCTACTTCGAGCACCATACCGCTCAACCAACACACCCGGACTAACTCAGTATTCGGTTCTGTTGACTTTGATTATAAGGGAATTGCGTTCCTGACGGCTACCGGACGACAAGATTGGTTCTCAACCCTGAGTCCGCAGAACAACACCATTTTTTACCCATCTGTAGGAGGTAGCTTCGTGCTGTCGCAGGCGTTCCAATTGCCACGAATGGTTGATTACGCCAAAGTTCGTGCTTCATGGGCACAGGTGGGTGGCGCTACACCCGATCCGTACGTAGTCAATCTGACTTATTCGATGATTCCAAGTTCTGGACAGCCGCTTCAGAACGTGACGACTAACCTTACGACTAGTTCGGGCTTGACTAACGCAGGATTGAAACCCCTGACGTCCACGACATTTGAAGCAGGTATCGATTTACAGTTTTTCAATAAAAAAGTGGGCCTTGATCTGACCTATTACAACCGGGCCACTACGAACGATATCGTGCAAACAAGCACCTCGCCAACATCGGGTTATAACTCGGTTTACCTAAATGTCGGTAAACTTAACAACCGGGGTATCGAGGCTCTGCTCACGGTAGCGCCTGTTCGTACCTCAAACTTCGGCTGGAATCTGAGCTACAATATAGCCTACAACCAAAGCAAAGTGGTGAAACTGGCCGATGGTATCAATTCGATGCAGATGGCAACATCAGTAGGTAACTGGGCTTATATCAATTCCATCGAAGGTAGCTCGTACGGAACTATTGTTGGTACAACGCGAGTGCGCGATGCCAAGGGCAATATTGTTTACGACCCAACTACAGGATTTGCCCAAAAATCGGCCCTTCAGGAATTGGGGAAAGGGGTTCCCCCAATCACAATGGGTTTGACCAATGAATTCCGTTATAAGAACTTCTCGCTGAATATTCTGCTGGATGGGAAGTTTGGCAATAAAGTGTTCTCCGTGATGGAAGTATACGCCAATCGGATGGGAAAACTGAAACGGACACTCGATGGTCGCGAAAATGGTCTTACTCTCAACGGGGTGACACCAACGGGCGACACCTACACGCGTACCGTTGCCAAAGAAAACCTGCGTGTTTTCTATGACAACGACAAGAACTACACCGAACTGTTCCTGCACGACGGCAGCTTTGTGAAACTTCGTCAGGTTATCTTCAGCTATAACATTCCGGTTAGCGCGCTCAAAATCGTGAAATTACAATCGGCCAGCATTTCGTTTGTGGCTCGTAACCTCCTGACACTCTATAAGCAAACGGATAATTTTGATCCTGAGCAGAGTTTCACCAATAGTTCCAACCAGGGCTTTGAATCGTTGGGATTACCCCGTACCCGTAGTTATGGCGCAAACCTCATCGTAAAATTCTAACGACGACATTCATGAAAACTATATTTCATAAAGTTACCTATTGCCTCCTGACACTTTGTGTATTGCAGAGTTGCGACAAAGGACTGGAAGAACTCAATATTAACCCTGACGCGTCTAGCACGGTCAGCCCCGATTTTGTCTTTACCAAAGCGCAGTATGACGCCGTTGGTAACATGATTACGGGCTTGCAGGGAACGATGCAATACACCACCAGCTACAACGATGTAGCGAGCTGGGGTTCCAAATATATTTTCAACCAGGGCACGGCTCCCTACACTGTTTTTACGAACGCTTACCCGAACGAGATAAACGAAATTGGTGAGGTAATTCGGGCGTTGGAAAAAGATCCGCTGCAGGTGAACAAACTGGCCATTGCCAAAATATGGCGAGCCTACAGCTTCTCCAAAATCACCGATTTATACGGCGATATTCCATACAAGCAGGCCGCACAGGGGTATACCCAAAGTATTTTCAAGCCAGTTTATGATCCACAAAAGGATATTTATGCTGATTTGCTGAGTGAGCTGGAAAAAGCGATTGCGCTGTTCGATGCAACAAAATCGACTTTTGGGGCGGCTGATTTGATGTACGGGGGCGACATCAATAAATGGAAGAAATTCGCCTACTCGCTCATGTTACGTATGGGTATGCGGATGACCAAGCCCGATGTGGCGCTGGCCGAAACCTGGGTGAAAAAAGCCATTGCCGGAAGTCTGATCACCGAAGATGCCGATATGGCTAAGATTACGTATCTTTCTTCAGGTCAGGTTATTAACCAGAACCCATTGTCGTACTGGATGATCAATAGTGATTACCTAAAGGCCGACGGTGTAAGCAATCCCGAGGGTGGTAAATACCACGAAACGTTTATCAATTACCTGAAGAAAACAAACGATCCCCGCTTGCCTGTTCTGTCGGTTGTGTACGTTGGTGGCAAACCAAGTACCGATGTTAGTATTCAGAAAGGAATGGTTGCTACGATTCCAAATACCAAACCGTCTGATTTCGTCACGTACTCAGAACCCAATCAGAACACAATTCTCAAGCTGAACGCACCAATGTTGGTGCTGACGAATGCGGAGGTTAACTTCTATCTGGCCGAGGCCGCTATTCGGGGTTGGTACACGGCGAAGACACCTGCAGCCTTGTATGATTTAGGCCTTAAAGCAGCTATGCGCCAATGGTCGTTGTTTGGTACTGATGGCGTGATTTCGCAGGCGAACATTGATGCGTATGCTGCCGCTAACGCTTTTGTTCCTACGGCAACCCAGGCGCAGCAACTGGAGCAACTGTATACGCAGTTCTGGGTATCGGTTTTCCCGAATTCGCAGGAGGTATTCTTGAACTGGCGTCGTACGGGTTATCCGGCTTTAGTGCCTAATAACTACACCGGAAATATTACAGGAGGAAAAATCTTCCGTCGGATGCTTTACCCTGCAACAGAAGAAAACCTGAATAAAGAGAACTATTTAAGCGCCGTTGCCCGCCAGGGTGAAAATACATTCCTGACCCAGATGTGGCTGGATAAATAATTTGTGTGGATGAAACACGCCATTCGAACAAGCTTACTATTCCTCCTCAGTTTAGGAAACCTATTCGCCCAAAGCGGACTAATTCCTGAACCAGTAACCTATCGCCAGATAGCGGGTGAATTTCGACTTGGTCCCCAGGTCGGAATTTCATCCGGTGCTGGGGTATCAGGTCAATTTGTGGCTTTGTTTCAGGCGCAACTTCGGGCTTCTACGGGGGTATCGCTATCGGTAAAAAAGACGAAGGCTAGCATCGATCTAAAAATTGATAAAAGTCGGGTTACACAGGCAGAAGGCTATCAGCTTCAGATTAGTACGGGCAGAATTAGCCTGATTGGTCATGATGAGGCCGGTTTATTCTACGGGCTACAATCGCTAACCCAGCTGTTTTCACAATCGAAATCGGCCATTATTCCGGCTTGCGACATTACGGATTATCCACGATTCTCGTACAGGGGCATGCATCTCGATGTTAGCCGACATCTGTTTCCGGTAGCATTCATTAAAAAGTACATTGATGAGTTGGCCCTGTTTAAATTCAATATGTTTCATTGGCACTTGACCGATGATCAGGGCTGGCGAATTGAGATTAAAAAGTACCCAGAGTTACAGCAAAAGGCCGCCTATCGGACCGAAACGCTAATTGGCCATAAGAAAGAGTTGCCGCATCGGTTCGATGGCAAGCGGTACGGTGGTTATTACACCCAAGCCGAAGTGCGCGAGATTGTTCGGTATGCCACACAGCGACATATAACGGTCATTCCCGAAATTGAGATGCCAGGACACGCTATGGCCGCGCTGAGTGCCTACCCGAAGTTAGGTTGTCTGAAACCAGATGGTCGGCCGGGTGGCCCATACCAGGCGGCTACATTTTGGGGCGTGTTCGATGATGTTTTCTGCGCTGGTAACGATAGCACGTTTGCCTTTTTAGACGATGTACTGGACGAAGTAATTGAGTTGTTTCCGTCGAATTACCTTCACATTGGTGGAGATGAATGTCCGAAAACGCGTTGGAAAACCTGCGCCAAATGCCAGGCCCGCATCCGTAATGAACGTCTGAAAGACGAGGATGAGCTTCAGAGTTATTTCATCCGACGTATCGAACAACATGTAAATAAGAAGGGTCGGCAGGTGATTGGTTGGGATGAAATTCTGGAGGGTGGCCTGTCGCCGGGCGCTACCGTGATGAGTTGGCGAGGGATTGAAGGAGGAATAGAGGCCATAAGGCAAAAGCATAATGCGATCATGACGCCCGAAAGCCACGTTTATTTCGATTACTATCAATCGCTCTATCCTGAAGAGCCCTTGGCGGCCGCTGGCTATACGCCTTTAAGCAAAGTATATGACTATGAACCTATTCCGAACGATCTCACTCCCGATGAAGCTGTATACCTAAAAGGCGTTCAGGGAACTGCCTGGAGCGAATATATGGATAGCCCTCAACAGGCAGAGTACATGATTTTTCCTCGAGCCATTGCGGTCGCCGAAATCGCCTGGAGCCAACGAGAGCATCGCAATTATCCTGATTTTTTGCGCAGGCTTCGCTTACAGGAGAGGCTGTTAAAACGCCTGAACGTTCAATACGCCAACCGTTTCGATGAGCTAACGGATTCGGTAATTGTTACACCAACGGGTTCGGTGCAACTAAGACTTTCGACCACATTACCCGATGCAACGATTCGCTACACAACTGACGGTACAGCCCCAACGTTGAGCAGCATTACGTATACGAAACCAATTGATATCGAAAAGACTGAGACGATAAAAGCAATTACCTTCATCAACAAACAACCACAAGGACGGGGCTTTCAAAAATCGCTGACAATCAGTAAATCAACGGGTAAACCCGTCAACTTTACAACCGAACCCACCGGTAATTATCGACCGACCAGTCCGCTAGTTGCTGTAAATGGCGTTGCTGGAACTAGCCGATACAATACGGGCGAATGGATTGGTTTCCAAGGGAAAGATGCTGATATACTGATCGATTTGCAACGTATACTATCGATTTCCAGCATTGGCACGCACCTTTTAAACTATCACTGGCAGCGCATGTGGGCACCGAGTGTACTCAGCTTTGCCGTGTCGGAAGATGGCAAAACATTTCGACAGGTCTATCAGCAAACACAGTTCCCGATTAATGGTATAAATCCCGTAAACGCTACGTTTCCACCGACTCCGGCGCGCTACGTACGTATACAGGCAACCAATAAAGGCATCATTCCTCCGGGCGAATATGGCGCTGGTGGAAAGGCATGGCTACTACTCGATGAGTTTCGGGTAGATTAACGAGGTTACAATCTTACCCATAAGAGCATAAATTTCAGTAAATCAAAGACATAGCTGTATCATTTCGCCAATGGAAACACAACGCAGATCTAGTTTAAAACGCCTTTTTGCCTCATTTGCAGGGATCGTTGGCTTAGGCTCAACAACCAAAGTAATGGCCGAGCCGGCTCCTGAAAAAGAAGTATACAACGTAGTTACTCAGCAGGACGTACCCCTGTTCTCTGGTTCGACCAAATTGGGTAATCTGGTATTTGTAGCCGGAAAAGGCTACCACAAAGAAGGCGATATTAAAGTGCACACCGACGAAGTGCTGAAAGAACTTGAAAAGGAGCTGATCAAGGCTGGCTCATCGATGGAAAAAGTGTTGAAGGTGACTGTCTTCCTGCATGATCTAAACGACTATAAGGCTATGAACGAAGTCTACAAAGGTCGGTTTGGTAGTAAGCCTCCAGTTCGGACAACGGTAGCCGTTTACGGGGGCGTTCCCGGCGAATCGCTGGTCGAAATGGATTGTATTGCGTACATCTAATGTAGTCGTGGTGTTGGTTTCTCAAAACCGACACCATTGCTGACGCAGATTGTCAGGTTTGAGAACCTGACATCACAGAGAACCAAACGCCCAATCTTCCCTTTTTACTAACTACTTCTATGTTAAGCAGACGAAAACTCATTAAGCGCTTATCGAGCGTCCCATTGCTGGGTGGATTGGCTGGTGGTCTTCCAGTCGATGTAGATGCTGAATCCTTCACTGCTCCCAAGCGAGATTTGTTCAAAGAATTGGGAATCAGAACATTTATCAATGCGGCTGGCACGCTAACCTACATGACTGGCTCACTCATGCACGACGAAGTGCTGGATGCTATTAATTGGGGAGCAAAAGAATTTTGTCTGCTTGATGAAATTCAGGATAAAGTGGGTGAAAAAATTGCTCAACTGGTTCATTCAGAAGCCGCTGTTGTGACTTCAGGTGCGTTTGCGGGTATGACTCTGGGGCTGGCTGGGATTCTGACCGGAATGGATCAGAAGAAAGTAGAGAAGCTACCGCATCTGGAAGGTACGGGTATGAAAACGGAAGTGATCTGCCAGAAAGCCCATGACATTGTGTACAATCACGCGCTGACGAACACCGGTTGCAAAATTGTCGTGGTCGAAACGGTCGAAGATGTAGAGAAGGCAATCAACGAAAAAACGGCCCTCATGCACTTTTTGCACATCGAAGCCGATAAGGGCAAAATTATGCATGAAGAATGGGTGGCGCTGGGCAAAAAGCATAACATTCCTACCTCCATCGATATTGCTGCCGATGTGCCACCAGTTGAAAATTTATGGCGTTTTAACGATATGGGCTTCAGTTTCGTGGTTATCTCGGGCGGGAAAGCCATGCGGGGGCCACAAAGTGCGGGTCTGTTGATGGGTAAAAAAGACATTATCTCGGCGGCTCGCTTACACATGCCTCCTCGTGGATTCAATATTGGTCGGGGCATGAAAGTCAACAAAGAAGAAATTTTTGGTATGTATGTGGCTCTTGAGAAATTCATCAATGAAGACCACGACAAAGTCTGGAAAACCTGGGAAGAAGGAACGGCCCATATCGAAAACACGGTGAAAGGAGTACCCGGTGTGAAAACCGAAGTGCATGTTCCCCCGCTAGGAAATCACACACCGACGCTTCGCATTGCCTGGGACCCGGCTAAACTTCGTATTACGGGTAAAGAACTGCAGGAGTCACTGCGCAAAGGCGATCCATCGATTGAAGTGGGTGGAGGAGGCCCTAGCAACATTAGTGTGACTGTCTGGATGATGAAGCCGGGTCAGGAAAAAATCGTTGCCAGACGAATCAGGGAAGAACTATCCAAAGCTGCCGTTTAATTTTTCTTTTTTCGACAGGATTAACAGGATTTACAAGATTTCTTGGATTACAATCTTGTAAATCCTGTTAATCCTGTCGAAAAAACTAGCTGATATTTCTCAAAACCTACCCTGTCAACTTTAAGCATTTTCCATCGTGAAAAAACTAGTGCTGTGGCTGTTCGCGGCCTTGTTGGGCAACCTGGCGTTCGCCCAGACTTATAGCATCCTGATTAAAGGCGGGCACGTTATTGATCCCAAAAACAAGATTGATGGCATCATAGACGTCGCTATCAATGATGGCAAAGTTGTTCAGATAGGCCGGAATCTTGATCCCAAAGAAGCCATTCAGGTAGTTAACGCCAAGGGGCTGTATGTGACGCCCGGCCTGATCGACATGCACACGCACGTATTTTTTGGTACTAATCTGGATCAAACGTACAGCAACGGCCCCAATGCCTTACCGCCTGATGGATTCACGTTCCGTAACGGAGTTACGACCATTGTGGATGCTGGTTGTTCGGGCTGGCGCGATTTTGAGACGTTCAAGAAACAAACCATTGATCGGTCGCAAACGCGTGTATTAGCACTACTAAATATTGTGGGGAGCGGTATGCGGGGTAGTAGGTTTGAGCAGAATGTAGATGACATGGACGCCACTCAAACGGCAGCTATGGCAAAACAATACCCTGATTACGTAGTGGGCTTTAAGCTCGCTCATTATAGTGGCTACAATTGGACACCCACAGAGCGCGTCGTTGAAGCTGGGAAACTGGCTGATCTGCCTGTCATGATTGATTTTGGTGGGAGTACTCCTACGTTATCACTCAACGAATTATTTACGAAACACCTTCGTCCTGGCGATATCTACACCCACTGCTTTGGGCAGTTGAAAACACGTGAGCCAATTCTGGATGTAGAAACGGGTAAAATCAAACCCTTTGTTTGGGAGGCCCAGAAAAAAGGAGTTCTCTTCGATGTTGGGTACGGTGGCATCAGTTTTGCGTTTTCGCAGGCCATTCCAGCTCTGAAAAGCGGTTTTTATCCGAATACTATCAGCACGGATATTCACACAGGTAGCATGAACAATGCCATGAAAGACATGCTTAATGTGATGTCGAAATTTATGGCAATGGGCATGGATTTGCGTAGCGTGATTCAGGCGAGTACTTGGAATCCGGCCCAAGCTATCCGACGTCCTGAATTAGGTAGTCTTACAATAGGCTCAGAAGCTGATGTCGCTATTCTGACAATCCGCAATGGGAAATTTGATGCCAGAGATACGGGCTACTTCGGTTTCTTCGATTACACCGGCTATAAAATTGAAGGCAAGCAAAAGCTGGAATGCGAAATGACCATTCGAAAAGGTAAAATTGTGTATGATCTGAATGGGATAGCTAGTCCCGCTATCGTTGTGCAAAAGCCAAAATCGTGATAAATAATTGAACGCAGATTTTTATGATTTTTAGATCAGGGCTAATTCTTACACAATCATAAAAATCTGTCCGGGCCGTCGTTACGGTTCTATCAGCCTGTAAAGCCAATTTTGAGGTGCGAGCCATCGCAATAAGGTTTGTTACTACTGGCTCCACACCGACAAAAGGCCGTAACTTTATTTTTCTGGGTTTCGTGACCACTGGCATCTTTTACGCGCAGGTTTCCGTACACGAGTAGTGGTCCATTGGGAAGTGGTTCGACTAAACTCTCGGCCTGAATATCCTCTGTTTTAACCGGGTCATCGTTTCGGAAATAGCTCAATGCTTTCGATGGGCAACGGTCTACCTGTTCAGTAATACGATCGGTAGGTGCACCATCTATTTTAATCCAGGGTCGTTCTCTTGGATTGAATACCTCGATCAATTGCGTCCAGCATACTTTGGAGTGAATACAGACGGCCGGCTTCCAGACAACCGTAATTTCACCGTTTGTATACGTTTTGGTAATGTCGGGAGTGGAGTTATGTTCAGCCTGACTCATAGCGTTTTGCGAGTTAAACCTACAAGGTTGCCAAAACCTTATAGGTTTGTAGTTATAGGATCTTCAATCAAAATCGTTTCAAAATCAATCGGATTTTGGAGTGCCCGATGAACCGGGCAGCGGTCGGCCATTTCAACTAGGCGTGCGCGCTGTTCTTCACTCAAACTGCCATTTAAGATCAGCTTTAAAACGAAAAGAGAGCGTTTCGTTATTGGATCATTGGAATACTCGACATGTGCCACCGCTGAATCGAGCGGCCAGCCTTTTCGGTCGGCATACATGCGCAACGTCATAACGGTGCAGGTTGCCAATGACCCAGCTAACAATTCACCCGGCCGCATACCCCGATCCTGTCCACCCATATCGCTCGGTTCATCGGCAACAATTACCTGCGAATCAGTCGAGAGGTGCGTTTCGTAAGGGGTTCGTTCAATACGGGCGGTTACGATGGCCATGAGTTATTGATTTAGCGTTTACTGTAGATTCTATTGTTTCTTTGGATTCTATAGATTCTGACTATGTTAATGCAAAAGAATCTATAGAGTCCAAAGAAACAATATTAACTTCTTACTGACCCCATTGAGCTGGATTTTGACGCCAGGCGGCTAGTGATTCCATGGCTTCGGCTGGAATATAATCAAGCTCCTGCGCTTCAACGAGCAGCGCATCGTAATTACTCAGGCATACCAGTGGCACGTTCTTCGCTTCGAAATTTTGACTGGCAACCGGGAATCCATAGGTGAAAATAGCGGCCATTCCCAAGACTTCGGCCCCGGCTGCCCGAAGTGCGTTCACCACTTTTAGGGAACTTCCCCCGGTCGAAATCAAGTCTTCGATAACAACGACACGTTGCCCATTAGTCAGATGTCCTTCAATCTGCTTGCCCATGCCGTGAGCTTTCGGTTCAGGCCGAACATAGCAATAGGGGAGGTTCAGCGCGTTGGCAACCAGCGCACCTTGTGGGATACCCGCAGTGGCGACTCCGGCAATAACTTCAGCTGTGGGAAATCGTTTCCGAATGGCATCGGCCAGCGCATTTTTGATAAATGTTCGTACTTCAGGATAAGCGAGTGTAACCCGGTTATCGCAATAAATGGGAGATTTCCAGCCCGAGCTCCAGGTAAACGGTTCATTGGGCTTAAGGCGGACAGCCTGCACAGCCAGAAGATGCCGTGCTACAGTTTTTTGAATAAGTATTGAATCCACGGAGTAATGAAAAGTATTGCCTCAAAAGTAAGCAAACTCAGTCAATCTGCGCTGATAATGAGGGGTAGATAATGAATAATGGAAAATGGATAGTGTATAATGTTGTATAGTGTACAACGAAGATTGCTGGTCGTTATGCCCCATTATCCATTATTCCTGACTCAGATGCACTTTTACCGTGTCAATTCGAGTGCCATCCATCGAGACGATGGTAAAGGTAAAAGGAGAAAATTCAATGATTTCGCCAACTTGAGGAACGTCTTCGTGCGTTGCCAGAATCAGCCCGCCGAGTGTATCGTAACTGCCTTCGGGAATGTGCCAACCGTAGGTTTTGTTCAGATCGTCAATCTCATGCCGGGCGCTTAAGAGCCAGGTTTTTTCATCAAGTCGTTGTTCTACCCAATCTTCATTGGTGTCGTATTCGTCCTGAATCTCACCAAAAATCTGCTCGACCATGTCTTCAACGCTTACAATGCCCGCTGTGCCGCCAAATTCATCAACGACCAGAGCCAGGCTCTTTCGTTCCGACAGAAACCTGAGTAGTAAATCCTGAGCGGGCATGGTTTCGGGAACAGTAATAATCGGCGTGATAATTTCTTCGACAGTTGCTGGCTTTTTGAACAGTGCCAATGCGTGACAGTAGCCGATAACATCATCGATCGTATCCCGATAGATCACAATCTTTGAGTGGCCGCTTTCTTCAAATGCCTGCCGAAGTTCTTCGACGGTGTCATCTACATCAATGGCCGAAATTTCCGTTCGTGGTACCAGGCAGTCGCGCACGCGTACGTCACGAAATTCAATCGCGTTGTTAAAAATTTGGGTGTCTACTTCAACCGATTCTTCGGTAGTATCGGCCTTCTGGTTGTTTAACTGCTGGAGATAGTGGTTGAGGTCGGTCAGGCCGAAGACAGGCCGAATCTCGGGGTTACGTTTGCCAAGTATATAGCGGATAAAAAAGCGGGCGGTACCCACCAATACCCGAACAATGGGCGCTATGGCTTTGTAGATAACCCAGAGAGGGACTGCTAAAGCTTCCAGAAATCGGTCGGGGTGGATGAGCGCCAGACTTTTAGGTATATAATCAGCTAAAGGCAGAAAAATAACCGTCAGAATGAGTGTTTCAATGGCAATGACAACAAATTCCTGCTCCGCCCATGTCTGAGGCAAAACAGCAATCAGTAAGGGATTGAGCGACATAACCCCTAAGACGGTGTACAGGACTAAAAAGAGCGTATTGCCGGTTAGGGTTGTACCGACGAACAAAATGGGGTTCTTCAGAAAGCCCGATACGAGTTTTTCGCTCAACGGCCCCTGCTTGCTGTGCAGCTCAAAATACAACCGATTAACTGATACATATGCCATCTCAACTGCCGAAAAAAAACCGGCTAGTACAAGAGCAAGTAAGGCACCGAATAAAAGGAGGGAGGCTTCCAAGTATATTTGTTTTATTGTTTAAGGTTCAATGTTTCAGGTTCCAGCTCAACTTGCGCATAAAGTGGAACACGAAACATTGAACCTTGAACTATTTTTTCTTCTTCTTCCGATCTTCGACCATTTGCTTAATGGTTGGTGAAACGGCTTTTTCGCGTTCCAGGCGTTTGTTCTTAAAATACTGAAAAGCGAACAGGAAACCGACACCGAGCATAAGCAGCCAGTAACTGTCGGCGAAGGTTGTTCGCTGGTATTCGGCAATCCAGAGAATTAGAAAACCGGCGGCAGCCGAAAGCAAGAGAATTTCAGAGAGTTTCAGTTTCATGCGTACTCAGCAGTAGTCAGTTAGATGGGTAAGTACCAACTGATGACTAAGCCACTTTGTTTTTCATCTTGTCAAACTCCCGATACCGGCGAATGGTTGCGATCAGGAAGCCGATCACGACTACCAGCGTACCAATCCAGAGTATGTTGATAAGCGGTTTTTCAATGGCTTTCATCACGATATAATCGCGCTGGGTTCGGTTAACTGCAAAGGTAAATTTACCCGTTTGGGGGTTAATCTCGTTCAACTGGATACGAACACCCAGCTCATCACTCATTTCGGCTGGGTGCGCTACCATTCGGTTTTTGATGATAAACGCCGGGCTCAGAATATGTTCACCGTTTTTATCCAGCACGCGTACTTTCGCACGGACGGCGGCATCTTCTGGGCCAATTTCCATGCCTTCTACTTCGTTGGTTCGGACAACATCGTCCAGAATAGCGACATAGTCGTTCAGGAAAAAGGTGTCTTTGATGGCAACGCTATAGGTTTCGGTTTTCTCCCATTTGTTTTCATCACCTGGGTTAGGTACCGAGTTTACATAGGTGTACATATCCCGATCCGCTTTGTGGCGAATGTCGGGCGATGCCAGTAAGCCCATTCGTTCATTTACCTGAGCGCGTGGGTACAGATTGAAAATTTTTCCGTTTGGCTCCCGATACTCAACGTCGTAATAGGTGTTTTCTGGGTAAAGGGCTAAAGTGTCACCTTTTTTATGATAAACCTTGCCATCCTGAATGATATCCTTAAGAGCAATACCGTGGAAATCCCCTTCAATTACTTCGACATCCTTGCGTGGAATATAACCAGGGACGTCGCGTGCTTCGATGCGCTGGCCGCGATAGGTAAGTTGGTATTGACCCATCCGCTCGGGCTGATTGAGCCACAGAAGCGTATTTTCTTTGTTCTGTTTGTTGTTGTCTTTGGTGAATTCCTCCTGATTAGAAATCAGCAAGCCACTTGTATTGAGCGAAATAACTTTTGTATAACCCGCTGAATAAAGTATTCCAATGAGCATCAGGGCCATACCAATATGCGAAATGGCCCCGCCCGACAGACGGTAATTCCCTCGAACCACAGCAAGCAAAATGCTGCCATTAGCCACCAACGCGAAGATCGAGGATACCAGCAAGATCATATAAACCGGATTCTTCATCTCGCCGAAGGCAATTAAGCCAGCGCTGATGAGTAAGGTGATGATTCCGGGTGTGATAAGCGCGTCCCACTTTTTGTTTTCTAGTTTACGCCACCACATATACTGACCGACACCGGTTAGTAGGGCAATTACCACAAAGAACCAAATCTGGAATTTGCTGTAGTGAGCAACCTGATCGGCAGGAAGGGCTAGGTTTGAAATTTTACCGAACGATTCCAGAATCTTGTTGTAAACTGGAATAGAAGTGGTTGCAATGACTTGGAAGGCCGCCAGACACAGCACCGTGGCACCAATAAATATCCAGAATTCCTTGCTGTAGACCGATGCTTCGTCGGTATCGGCAGGAATATATTTCCACTTGCTGGCCGCCAAAACCACTGCCAGCACGATAAAGGCCATTAGGTACAGCAGTAACTGTCCTGAAAGCCCTAAGTCGGTAAAGGAGTGAACAGAGGCATTTCCCAGGATGCCACTTCTTGACAAAAAAGTAGAATACAGAATCAGAACGTAGGTGGCAATGGTCAGGATAATGGACATTTTCAAACCAGCCGAACTGCGTTTCGCAATCAACATCGTATGTATCGCTGCCACCAATACCAGCCAGGGAACATATACCGCGTTTTCGACCGGGTCCCAGTTCCAGTAGCCTTCAAAGTTAAGAGTTTCGTAAGCCCAATAGCCACCCATCATCACGGCGATACCCAGAATCATCCCACAAATGAGCGTCCAGGGCAAGGCTGGTCGAATCCATTCGAGAGGCTGGTTACGCCATAGGCCAGCAATACAGTAAGCAAACGGTACCAGCGCTAATGCGAAACCAAGAAACGTGGTAGGAGGGTGAATTACCATCCAGTAGTTCTGGAGCAATGGATTAAGCCCATTTCCATCTTTTGGTACAAAATTCGGATCGGCCGAAAAGATGGGTGCATCAGGCATGGCTTCACTTAACAGCAGGAAAGGCGATGATCCAACTTTGAACGAATCCCCAAAAATGACACCCAGAATCATAGAGGCCAGAAACGTCTGTACCAAAGCAAAAATCGCCAGCATGGGAGCTTCCCATTGCTGGCTGCTCGTCCGTGTCAGTACAACACCCAGGGCTGCATTCCAGAACATCCACAAAAGGAACGAACCTTCCTGGCCTTCCCAGAAGCATGAAATCATGTATTGCACCGGCAGTGCCCGCGACGAATGGCTCCAGGCGTAATGATATTCGAAATAGTGATTGTAAATGATGTAGAACAGACTCGAAGCTATACCAGCAACAGCCGCGCCATGAATGTAAAAGGCCCAGCGAGCCAACGTCCGCCAATCGTCACGAGCGGGAGGTTCTGGATTTTGAACGGTCGGTTTTGCTTTCCGTTTAGCAGTTTTGCCGCCGAAACTAGCTTCTCTCGACGTGGACTCGCCTGCGTAGGCCAATTGTGGCTCCTCGACTAGTTCAGCTTGCGCCGTTTTTCCTAAGCCAAGCGCCGACAGAAAATAGGCAACCGTTGCCACGAGTGCCGTAACAAACGATAGTATAACAAAAAAATGGCCGAGTTGCCCGACTGTAGTATGTATCATGAATTGAATGATTGAATTGTTGAATGAATGAATGAGAGAATTCAATAATTCAATCATTCAATCAATCTGTCACTTACAACTGTGCCGTTTTAGCTTCGTGTTCAGTGGTTTCCAGCTTGCCGTCCTGATATTTCGATGGGCATTTTAACAGAATTTTATTGCACTGGAAATGATCGCCCTTCATCGTACCGATAATGACAATCTGTTCGGACCGGTCGAAATCCTGCGGCTTAGGGCTGTTAAATACAACCTTTTGAGCCCGGTTGTCATTATCGACAAGGGTAAACTCAAAGTGGTTTGGGTCAATGGCTGGGTTGTAGAACATATCGGCAATTTGACCATGTTCATCTTTTTTGAGCTTACCAACTACGTGGATCATTTTGTCGTCGCCATCCTGCGCCATTTCAGTGGCTTGCTTGAACGTAACATACGAACTGGCATCGCCCGCCGTTGCGACAATAATACCAATGGCCAGCGCGATAATAACAATGCCGAAAATATGAGTGAGCTTCATTGTGTTAATTAAGTGTAATCAGTGATTGCAACTAAGCACCAATGCGTTAACGACGAACTGCTGCTGACTTGTCTTTTACTTCTTTCTCCAGTTTTCCAATTTGCCGATCGAGCCGGACGAGGTAAAGAATGATACCCGCAAATACGGCTGCAACTACCGCTACAACGACCCATATTTTGCCATCAGCCCGAAGCTGATCAGCCATTTCAACCCCGTTGGCAACGGGTTGTTGAGCAAATAACGGTTGGCTAAGCAGAAGCAAAGCCAGCAATGGAGTTTTTGTCAAAAAAGACAGTCGCATCTGAAAACGAAATAGTTGAAAAAAGAACGTAAAAATAAGGCGAATCATTCCGGGAACTACCCATGACTTTAGTCATCTAAAGTCGCTTTTACCCGACGGAGCCTGATTCGAAGTTCGGTGATCCAGACGCCCAGTAAGATAAAACCGATAATGGCCGGGTAGAATACCATCCGCATGTTATTGTCCATATCGTATTTTCCGAATGCAGGATTACCGCCATTGCCTGGATGGAGTGAATCGGTCAGGCGGGGCACAATGAAAATCAGGGGGACAAATACGGCAAAAGCAAAAATGTTGTAGACCGCCGAAATACGGGCGCGTCGTTGCTCGTCGTCGAACGAACCACGTAAAATTAAATAAGCAAGATACATTAACATGCCCACGGCCACACTATTGAGCTTCGGATCGTTAGGCCAGGGCTCGCCCCAAGTGAAATTCGCCCACAAAGACCCCGTTGCACAACCCAGAATCCCGAACAGAATGGCAGTGTTAGCAAACTCAACAGCAATCAAATCGTCGTCGAATCGGCCATTGCGAAGGTACTTAATAGAGAAGATCGCTGATGTGAGCAGCAGGGTAATCATCCCAAACCAAAGCGGTACGTGAAAATACACGTTTCGAATACTCTCATTCAGAATTGGTTGACGAGGGACAACTCCCAGAAAGCCTTTCAGAATGACATACGATAGAATCAAGACGGCTAGGGCCTTCCACCAGGTTTTATTCATTTTTGTAACGCGGACATCCTGTCCGCATTTAATAATCAAATTATTGCGGACATCCTGTCCGCGTTACATTAACTCCGCCATAAAAACGGAAACAACAACCACGACATCGTTAAGACAATAGCGTCGATCGCCAATACCGTTCCTATTTCATTCCAGCTAACACTACGATCCAGACCGTCGAGGGCGTTTTTGGATATTTTCAGGAGCATCAGCAGGAGTGGCAGAATAATTGGGAAACTCAAAACGGCCATTAACGTAGCTGGATTCTCTGCTTTGCTGGCAATACCGGAAACAAGTGTTAATGAGGCTGCGAAACCTACAGCCCCAAGGACTAATGTGACCATATAGATAGGTACGTCGTTAACGGGATTTCCTAGTACGAAAGCATATACGCTAAAGCCCAGAAACGCTAACACCAGCATCAGAACCGTATTGTACAGGATTTTTGAGAGAATAATCTGCTGTGGACTAGCTAGCGTGTAATAATACAATTGGCGACTGGCCCGCTCCTGTACAAAGCTTTTGGCGATGGCATTGATAGCTGTAAACAACAGGATAATCCAGAAGAGCGTATTCCAGACGATAGGTGTGAGTTGTCCGCGCCGAGCGTTAAAGCTTAAGTAACACACAAACACCGCCCCTACAATGTACAACAGCATCCCATTGAGCGCATAGCGTTGTCGCCATTCCAGCAGAAATTCCTTCCGCATCAATGCACCCATTTGCCGTACTGACTCTGCCATTGTGGTTTTGTTAATTCTGCAAATTTACAGCGCAATGCTGACGCGGAAAAGAAATAGTATTGTTTTCGCCCTTTTATCAGTGGATATAAAGTGAAGTCATACCCAAAACAAGCCATTACGGTGGGTAAGCGAGGAATAGGTAAGGCTTTATCATTGCGGGATTGCTACTATTAATACTCTATTAACAGATTGTTAATCAACTGTTAATTTTT
The DNA here is from genome assembly GCF_054776755.1 of Spirosoma litoris. Classification (NCBI taxonomy): domain Bacteria; kingdom Pseudomonadati; phylum Bacteroidota; class Cytophagia; order Cytophagales; family Cytophagaceae; genus Spirosoma; species Spirosoma litoris. The sequence continues at coordinate 378,690 of NZ_BAAHBI010000010.1, forward strand.
CATACATGGCCTAGCCCATAGTTTTGTGGAAATTAAAAGTATTAGATAGTAATAAGAAAAGCGGGTTAGCCATGTTGACTCGCTTTTTTGTTAGTAGCGATCAAGGCCAATAAGTCCCTTACTTGATTCGATTATACTTCTTAAGTACATCAATGACCAGCTTGTGCGGAAGCGCGTAGGATTTGTTGCCGTTGATGCCCTCGGTTGTTTCGGCGGCTACCATGGCGTTGATAATGGCTTCTTCAACGGCCTGAACGGTTGCATCGAACAGTGGATTGATTAAATCGTTGGGTAACTCGTCTACTTTGGTGAATCGATCTCGTTGAAAAGCGGACGGATTGGCGGTAGAAAAAGCAATGAAAATATCGCCCGAGCCATTTTCACCACGTCCGCCCACTTTACCAACGCCTATGGGAACGCGAGCTGCTATGCGCTTTAGTTGATGGGGTAACAAAGGCGCGTCTGTAGCCACCACAACAATAATGGACCCATCACCTTCCTGTCGGTAATGCACCGGGGGAGCTTTTAATACGTTGTTCAGCGTGTCTTTTAATTCCAGACCAACGGGTACTCCGGCAATGGTTAAATTTCGTTTTGCTCCAAAATTTGACTGGACTAATACGCCGACTGTAAACGTGGAATCTCTGATTTTGACAATACGTGATGAGGTCCCAGTCCCCCCTTTAAATCCCAGGCACATCATTCCGGTACCACCACCAACATTACCTTCTTTTAATTTACCAGTTGCTGCCGTGTTCAGCGCTTCGTAGGCATTGCTTTCCTTTACGTGGAAGCCATAAATGTCATTCAAGAAGCCATCGTATGTCTCGGCAACAACCGGATAAGTGTACCAGAAGTTTTCTTTGTACCAGTGTTTTTCAACGAACCATTTTAACACCGCATCCCGAACAACCCCCACGCTATTCGTATTGGTTATCATAATGGGTGTTTCCAGAAAACCGGATTCGGTTATCCAGGTAGTGCCTGTCATTTCGCCATTTCCGTTCAAGGAGTACCAGTTGGCGAAAACGGGATTGTTAGTTCGCCCTCTTGGTAAAATGGCCGTGACGCCCGTTCGGACTGGGCCTTTTCCTAACACATTTTTGCCTTCTCCCGAAATGATGGTGCTATAGCCAACTTCAACACCTTTGACATCAGTGATGGCATTAAATTTCCCGGTAATACCGTCGAACGGGATGCCTATATCGCGAGCTCGTGGTTTTTGGGCATAAACAGCAAACTGGCTTACGAGAACAAGCGTGATAAATGAGAGAATTTTCATGTTGTGGGTGTCAGTCGATTATGTCCTAAAAATAACCTTTAGTAGTAGGATTTACGTAGAACCAAAGCAATTTCTAGGTAAAGTTTCGGAGCGGAAAAATGGGCATTCGCGGTGCAAAAAAGGCGATTAGGCTTACTTGATTTGGCCTTTGGTTAAAAAGTAAGGAGGTTAGAAAGCGTAATGAAGGCAGGAAACTCAAACTTACAGAACTAAGATGTGGGTTTACTTGAGTACTCAATGTTTTTACTGAACAGTACCATGATAGATACTAGAATGGTGAAGCAACCTAAAAAACTGCGGGCATTCATACTAATCCTAGCGGCTGCTGGCTTGTTTTTTCTGGCCATGAGTAGCGTTGCGCTGGGGGTTATTGAAGTGATTCAGAATGATACTACTGGAATTTGGTTGGTAAGCGTAGGGATAATACTGCATGGCACTGCGTTTTTAGTTGCCTTGGGAGGAGGTAGGAGACCGAAGCACCAGCTAATAAACAGTTAATAAGGACCCTATATGAGTGTGTAGTTTACTAATCAAATTAAGCCATGGTTTACAGTCGGGAAATATACTTTGAAGAGTACCCTCCATCTATTGAAAAAATAATTGAACGGGTTGGTCAGCGAACAGGTATCAAGGCGACCTACCTGGCTGATAAATGGCTGTTGACAAATCCAGTTGATATTCGCGACGTTTTTTGTTTATATCCGGATGAAGCGAATACAATTACCCTGATTAACGAAGGTGAAGTGAGAGATTTGTTGCAGGCCACTTTGTATACGCTGCTAGAAATGGGCGGCCACTATTCTGACTGGACTAATTAAATTCTGAACTTAGCCTAGACGGCAAAACTATATGCCCGGTTTCTCTAGAGTCGGTTTTTTCGTTTAGAATACACATGAAAATATTATGGATTTATAACAGATTCTGTTCCCTGTACAGCTTCATAGCCGCCTTCAATAATGTTTTTGTAAGCTGTTAAGTACTTAATCGATTCGGTACAATCCATATAACGGTCAAAGGTTATCTGATCCTTCTGGCGAGTTATGACAATATGCCTATCGCTGGTTAGAATATCCCAGGCTACTTTTATTCGTAATAAGTAGTTTTTGATCATAGCTTTTTCATTGACCGATTGAGTTAGGTAAAGTCAGCGCCAGCGCCCAATTGATTACTGATTCCACGCGTCCGCACGTTGCGTTTATGCCATAGAGTTATAAGGCTGGTTTTGGTTTAATGCAAATCCTAGTAAGATTTTAAGAATAGTCACTTCCGAGCTTACCCACAGCTGAATTTCATAGGAAGTTTTTGCAAAAGCGATGCGAGTCTCGAGTCGGCTTTCACTTTTTTTAATATCTTTCCCTAAGTAATTTATGATTGATGTTGATCGACGTTAGTGGGATAATGGCTACTCCTATCTCATCGTTTAACGAAATAAGCAACGTTAGAAAAATACCTTTAAAATTGACTGATCATCGATTACGGCATGTGCCCGTCGATCGTGTCTGTCTACTATCCCATTATGAATTCTGCTCGCCTTAAACTATTGTTAGTAAGCACGTTTGGGCTTGTTATTGTTCTACTTGGCCTAACCGCCTACTTGTCGTGGCGGAGTAACCAACAACAACAGGAGTTAAATGAGCAGGTACGCCATACATATGAAATAATCTCCCTGGTTGAGCAGGTTGCAGCCCTGTCACGAGATATTCAGACCGATGCTCGTAACTATGAATTATCCGGGAAACGGGAGTTCGCAGTGGCCTATTGGCAGGCTAGGCAGCAACTGCCTGAACGGCTCCGTTTGCTGGATCAGGCACTCAGTAATGAACGTAGTGAACAGGATCGATTTCATCGGCTAAGCAGATTTATCGATCAGCGCCGACAGGTTAGTCAGCGTTTATTCGAAAAGCGAAGTCAGCCGCAGGTTGGCCCTACCTCGGAAGATTTATTAGCGCAGGGGCGTGAATTGCTGTCTCAATTGCGCCCTTTAGTCGGGCAGTTGACCCAGCATCAGCGTGCATTAGCCAATTGGCGTCGGAAGCAGGCTGAGCGAGCGTATCAGGTCACCCAGCAATGGATTATCCTCTCGAGCGGAGCTGCTATAATTGTAATTGCCTTTGTATTCTGGCTACTGTTTGTACAATTGTTGCGCCGTATCCGGAATGAAGCGCAACTGGCTCAGTATGAGGTAGAATTACAAAATCAACTACAACAGCAACAGGCACAAAATCAGGCGTTGGATCAACTGAACCAGCAACTAACCCGATCCAATGAGAACCTGCAACAGTTCGCTTATATTGCCTCACATGACCTACAAGAACCTTTACGCAAGATTCAGCAATTTGGCGACCTTTTGAAAACGCGTTATACAACGTCATCGGGTGAGGAAGTAATGTACCTGAATCGGATGCAGGTGGCCGCCAGTCGTATGTCGTTGCTGATCAAAGATTTATTGACGTTTTCCCGGATTTCTACTCGCCCAGTGCCAGCCGTTTCGGTATCGACTAAGCAGGTGGTTAGTGACGTTTTAGATACCTTATCAGTTGCCATCAGTGAAACGAAGGCCCAAATTCGAGTGGGTGATTTACCGACCTTACCAGGCGACCCGTCTCAGTTAGGCCAGCTTTTCCAAAACTTACTCGCCAATGCCATTAAGTTTAGTCGTAAAGATCAGTCAGGTACTTTAATGACTCCCGAGGTTAGTATCCAGGCTATCCGTATCCCAGTTGGAGAACTTCCTGATGCAGTAAAGCCAACTCGTTTGGCTGAGACGTTTTATTGTATTGAGGTTACTGACAATGGCATTGGTTTCGATGAAAAATACACGGATCGAATCTTTCAGGTTTTTCAACGGCTTCATGGTAAAGATGAGTTCGCCGGGACGGGGGTAGGTTTAGCGATTTGCCAAAAAGTAGTGACCAATCATGGGGGAGTTATTACGGCTACGAGCCAGCCGGGTAAGGGCGCTACCTTTAGTGTGTACCTCCCAGCTTAGTAGTTAAAAGATTAAAAAATAGTTGGATGAATAGAGCGGCTTTTACTTAAAAACAGACTTTATTTCTAGAGATGTTACTAATTAATCTTTTTAACGTCTAACTAATATTGATTGCTCGTCCACTATTAGCAATCAATATGGTTTAGATTTTAACGCTGGAACAGTTGATTCCAGCGTTTTTTTGTGACTTTGATTTAGTTTTTCAATCTAATAAAAGTAAGCATCGGAATCTATCCCATAAGAGCCGACATTTAACTAGAAAAGCCCCTGTCCATATGGAAGGGGCTTTTCATTTAGCACTGTCTACTAGACTATGCTCTGGAAGGGATGTGGTTTTGGTCAACTATTATGCCAAATCCCTGGTATAAGTAGTTCACTGAAAATACATTAGGTTATTTTTTGTCATCCCAAGGAACGAGGGATCTTCGGAGGCAGGATAAGAGGTCATCTCCGAAGATCCCTTGTTCCTCGGGATGACAAAAATGCCCCTCTCGCATACTATAAACTATTTATGCTTGAGTACTTAAGTTCAATTAGGTTTGCTTCCTTTAGAACCTCTTGTTTTATTAACAGCGATCATTAAAGTCAATGATTCGAGAACGGATGATGTCCGACCAAAGCGGTTTCCTGGAGTATTAGCTCGACAATTTCATGCCAGAAACGACCAACATACCAGTGAAGGTGTTGTGGGGTGTACGAAAATTGTTCAAATTCTCGTATCAAACTTTCGCGTGAATAAGGGTCTGCTTGTTTCAGCACCAATTTAAGTTCGGTATAAACTTTATAGAGTTCGTCATCACTAAAGCATTTTCCCCACTGGCGGGGTAGAATACCTGGAAAAACCGTCTTCGAAGCAAAAATGGTTTTAATATATTCCTTCAGCAGGTTGAATTGATTGGTTTGCGAGATCATGGTGGTAGCGAATTTATACGTAACCATTCACTAAAATCTTGCCAATCATTAAAAAAACATCTACAATAGTTCTTGTTTATTTATAAACACTAAAGAAGGAGGATTCCTATTCAGGCTTTTGCAGTTTCTACAAATAAAAAGCCCTTTGGAACTTCCAAAGGGCTTTTTATTTGTTTTTAGAGGTTTACAGATAATCGACAATCCGTTTGCCTGAAATCCCGTTCTGCAATTCCCGACGGATCACCGCCCGACGCCGACGTGGATGTGTTGATACATATCTCACCCGCATTTTGAGCGTGAAACTCACCAGCATATATACACCAAACAAGCACCCTAAAATCACAATAGAAAGTGTATTTGAGATATTACGGTGTAATAGCAGAAATGTAATGGTGTTGAATAACGATGCGCCACAGAGGACTGCCGTTGCCCCAATATGTGAGAGGCCATTATCTAACAGAATGTGATGCATGTGATTCCGGTCGGCGGAGAAAGGTGAACGTCCCGCCAGAATCCGTACGAGGAAAACCCGTAATGTATCGAAAATTGGTACAATCAAAATGACAATGGCAATGATGGGGGCATTGAAAAAGGCAGTCGGCTCATATCGGTAAGACGCGTTGAGGCTAACGAACCGTACAGCAAAGAAAGCCAGCATAAAACCAATGATAAGCGAGCCGGTATTCCCCATGAAAATTTTGCTGGTTTTGGAGAAGTTAAACCGAAGGAAACCGAGCAATGCACCTGTCAAGGTAAATGCCAAACAAGCCATCGTAAAGTGATTCGTTAGCAAAAACCAGCCGCCAAATGTACCACTGGCAATTGTAGAAATACCGGCTGCCAGGCCGTCGATGCCATCTATAAGGTTAATAGCGTTCGTGAGCGTAATAAAAATAAAACACGTCAACAAAGTGCCAACCACAACATCAATATGGTGAAAACCCATAATGCCATACAGATAATCGACGCGCAAATCGCCAAAGAGAATAAGGATCATGGCCGCCAATACCTGAAACATGAGTTTCTTGGCTGGGTCAATACCTACCAAGTCATCTTTGATACCAATAAAGAACAAAATAGTCATGCCAACAATGGACAGATTGGTCCGATAAATTTCGGTCTGATCAATGCTGGGCCACAAGAAATAGGCAATCAGAATAGCCGCAAAGATGGCTATGCCGCCAAAAGTTGGTGTTGGCGTAGAGTGTGACCGACGTTCGCCGGGCTTCTCCATCAGTGATTTTAGTTCCGAAATCTTAATGACAACGGGAATGGCTACAACGGAAACAAAACAGGCAACCAGTAAGGAAAGTACGCATTGGTACAGACCAAGCGTGAACAGGTCATCACTGAATTTATGTTGTAGATAGGCAATAAATAAATCAATATTCATAAGGCAGGACGTTTAGATATTGTTCTCCTTTCGGGATTATCGTAAACAATTCGTCAAGTAGCGCTACCTGTGCCGAAAGTTTAATTGTTTATTTCGGCCTGGAAAGGAGCGTAAAAATCATGGGTTTAACTAATATCAGACTAAAAATCTGAGTTAACGGTCATACCTATTCGTTATCAAGCGCTTCGGGTGGTTTGGTAACATATTGTTTTAGCTTCCGTAAAGGCTTCAGCCAGAAGGTGAAAAAATACGGAGTCAGCCCATTTAGTTGCCAGGCGAGTTTATCTTCGCGGTTAGCTCTCAACCGATTTTGGACACTACTGTTACTAATTCCGCCCGCTCGCATGACAATGGTTACTTCGTCCATGTAAGCAAGTTTGGCTTTGTTTTTGTGAATAAACCGTAGCATCAATTCGTAATCGGCAGCGCTTTTCATATCGAGCCGAAATAGGCCATATTTTTCGTAAAGCCATTTCTTCGCAAAAAACGAAAGATGGCCTGGCATCCAGCCCCACGAAAACGCATTCTCGCTGTACCAGCCAGATCGCCAGTAGCGTTTAAGCTTTTGTGGATTATCGCGTTCTACGTATAGCATATCGCCATAAACAGCATCGCTACCCGTTCGTTTGAAGGTCGCTACCATGTTTTCTATAACACGTTTATGCCGATAAAAATCATCCGCATTCATCAGCCCAATTATGTCGCCTGTGGCTAGTCTGATCCCTTTATTCATGGCATCATATAAACCTTTGTCAGGTTCGGAGATAAATTGGGCAACTTTCGTGCCGTAGGATTGTACGATTTCTACGGTCCCATCGGTCGATTTTCCGTCGACAATAATGTACTCAATATCGGTATAGGTTTGATTCAGAACCGATTCTATGCAGTCTCGAATAAACTCTGCGCCGTTATAAACAACTGTTATGATAGAGACTTTCACGCCGTAATAGTTCGTTGCCGGACAAAAACAGCCGGATTGCCCTGATAAATACCATATGCCTCTAATGAATGTGTAGCTACCGAATTGACCGATAGTACAGCATGAGATTCGCAGTGAACACCTGCGCAAACAACTGCTTTGGCTCCAATCCAAACGCCATCGTCCAAAGTAATAGGCCGAGTTGTTAAATCGAAGGTTGACAGGCGATAGTTATGGTTACCCGTTAAGATCATGGCTCCCTGAGAAAGACAGGCGTGATCACCAATAATCACTTTGCTCAAATTATCAATCCAGACCTGTTCACCTATCCAGACGTAATTACCCACTTCTAGTAACCAGGGGTATTTAATATTTACGGCTGGTTTGAGCATAACGTGATGACCGATTTTTGCGCCAAACAACCGTAAAATCGCTATTCTGAAACTGCCTGGTATTGGTAAATAGGTATTGATAAAGAAGGCATTAACAATGAACCATACGATCACTCGCCAACGTGGGCCGTGGTCATACCAGCTATTGTCGAACCGGGATAAATCGGTTTTACCAACAGGCTGATTTGATGGTGGTTCGTTGTTTTTCTTTTGATAGGATTCCATGAATTGACTAGTGGTCGAGTTAGGATTGGCTAACCTGTTCTGAGCGAGCTGGCCGCAGATCTTTGCCATATTCTTTTCGGAAGTACTCAATGAGTGCTTCTTTATCATCGCCAACCCGAAGCTTTACTTCCATAAGTTTAGCATCGACCAGGAAGCGGTACCATAGTCCTTGTAAAAAACACCAGGCGAAGCCAGGGATACCATCCAGAAAGCCTAAACGAATAAAATAGCGATAAATAAAATAGAGTATTGGCCGTGTAAATAAGGGTAACGATGCATATTTTGCTTTTAAATACCGCGTGCGTTGATCCTGTGTCCCAAACAAGCGGGCTTCCATCGTATCGGCCTTATCGAAATGATGACGATAATTCAGCAGGTTAATCATTTCCAAAATGGAGTAATGATTGTGCTTTTGCGTCCACCAGGTCAAATTATTCAGATTATGATCAACAAGGTCGTGATCGAATTGAATCGACTCGCCTTTGGTGAGTTTGATATGTTCGTCATGCCAGACCTGCTCGCAAAACCCATCGCCCCGACGCCAGAGTCGAAGGAGCCAGAGTGGATAGAAACTTCCATGGCGAATCCAGCGATTTAAAAAGAATACTCTACGCTTCACATAAACGCCACCTACCTCTATAGGTAAACCCAATAACCGACGGTTGATTTCATCGGCTAATTCGGGCATTACGTACTCATCGGCATCCATTCGCATCACCCAGGTGGTCTTGAATGGCGAATGGTCAATACCATAATTGAATTGGGTGGCATAATTCACCCAAGCGTTCTGTACCACTACGGCGCCCATCGATTGAGCAATCTCAACAGTTCGATCCGTTGAAAAAGAGTCAACAATGAATATTTTGTCCGTAAACGGAAGCAAACTCTGTAGACACCGAGTAATGTGTTTTTCCTCGTTGAATGTTAGAATGATGACAGATACATCGGTCATACTTTAGATAGCTTTGGGGGCAATAGATAGGTTTTTTGATTCTTTTTCGTAAAAAAGGCCTTATTTTTATCCACCCGTTATGAGCTCAATAAATCGTGCAATATTATAACTTTTTTTAGACGGGACAAAGCCAATGAAGAGACTTTATGGTGCCTTTATATTGTTTTTGTCATATTTCTGCTCGTTTGGGCAGGTTGTCTTTGACCAACTTCCCCGTGACTTGCAACTATATCCTCGCGATTCAACTAATCAGGCTGCAATCAGTGTGAGTGGTTCGATGAGTGGCACTGCCGTTAGTTATACAAAAATTGGCGTACAAGTGTTGCGAGAGGGTTTGCTGACGAAAGCGCTTAGTCAGACACTTAGTCCAAGCAGTACGACCTTCAAATTGTCGACAACTATTAAGGCCGAAGCGGCTGAATATGGGTTTCGGGTATTTGCTTACAAAGGCGCTGATTCAGTGCTCGTTGCTGAACGGAAACGAGTTGTTTGTGGCGATGTTTACATCATTCACGGGCAATCCAATGCATTGGCCCTGGCTGGGTTAGATACCTATTACTCTGTTGATTTCGATGATAAATATCTTCGTAATGCAGCTTATGCATATGGTAGCCCTGCCTCAAGTATGGCTTGGTTCCCGGCTAAACAGCCTTATGCCAGTGTTGGCGGATTAGGCTTGACAATCCAACGGCTGATCTTGCAAACCTATGGTATTCCAACCTGTGTAATCAATGGTGCTCAGGGTGGAACCCAGATTTCGCTTCTGTTGAACCGTAATCCTGCTAATCACGCCGATACCAATACATTCTACGGAAATCTACTATATCGGGCACAGTGGGCCGGAGTGGCCAGACAGGCTAAGGCTATTATCTTTCGCCAGGGTGAAGAGGATGCCGGAACCGGAATTCCGGGATATGCAGGAAAGTTTGCAACGCTGTACAATCAGTTTCGGGAAGACTATGGGGACATGCGGATTTATGTTGGCCAGATCAATATTCTCGACAATACAAACCCCAATGATAGTGCAGCTGCTTTGCGGGATTTTCAGCGACGTACGAAATTCCTGTTCAAAAATGTTGAGACAATCGCTTCAGTTGGTACTGTTGGCTATCAGGGGGTTCACTATGAACCTTTAGCCTATCAACAGCTTGCCTTTGAGCAGTTCAGGCAGCTTGCCCGTGATATCTATGGCTCAACGGATACACTTCAGATTAATTCACCTGACGTGAAAAAGACATTTTACAATGCCCGAAAAGATTCGATCACCCTGGTTTTCGACGATCAGATGCAGATGGTCTGGAAGAGTGATACAGCCTTTTACAGTTTTGCAACAGGGGTAAAAGAGTATGGCCGTGAACAGAAAGATTATTTCTATCTGGATGGTAAATCAGGCTTGGTGGCTAGTGGTTCGGCCACCGGAAATCGAGTGATTCTGGCACTAAATCAGCCAGCTACAGCCAAAACGTTGCGTTATCTGCCAGCTTACTTTTCCGATAATTTCTCCGCGTTTTATGATGGACCTGTACTAAAAAATTCACGAGGCATGCGTGCCTTTTCATTCGATGGAGTTTCAATTGCCGATGCCATTGCAACGGTGACTACACTGGCGGCCAAACCATTGTCAGAGAAACAAATTCAATTGAATTGGACCGTATCGGCCAATGCGCAAACGCAACTGTTAGAACGGTCGGATGGTACAGCGGGTAATTACAAACAAATTGCCTCATTCAATGGCACAACGGCAACTTACACCGATACGAATTTGCCAGATCCTTTAGGCACCTATTATTATCGGCTTCGTTCGTTCAGTAGCACCTCTGAATCTGCTTACAGTAACGTGGTTGTTACCCGCCCCTTAATCCTGGGTATTGAGCCAACCGAACCTTTGGTACAGCTATACCCGAATCCACTGAGTATAGATCGAATACTTCATGTGGAGGCAAGCCAGGTTACCTTTACCAATCTATCGGTACGAGACCTGTTGGGCCGTGTTGTGAAAAGCTGGAGCGGTACGGCTAAAAATACGCTTACGCTTGGCCTGAGCGACCTGGAAGCGGGTTTATACATTGCTAATTTGCAAACAACTGATGGGCAAATGCTACAACGAAAAATAGTGATCCGATAAGAAATGGATACTGGCTTTCGGTCGGAATATGTAGTTTTGTGACATTACCATAGCCTACTCTTTATGCGCCTTGTTATTCTTACGCAGGATGACCCATTCTACCTCGCTCGCAATATTGACTATCTCCTGAAAAAACTACCGCCTTACGCGGAAGTAGTAGCAACGGTAGTGTTCGACGTTTCGCCATTTGGCAAGCGCGAAAGCTTCAGTGAGAAAATGAAGAAGACCTACGACATCTTTGGGTTGCCTTTTTTTATACGCTACGGAACAAAATTCGTGCTGTCGAAGCTGGATTCTCGGAATAACGTCCGGAAAACACTGGCCGACCGAAACATACCCTTGATTCATATTGAAGGGAATATCAATAAGGATGAAAACTTAGAAAAGTTAAGAGAATATAAGCCTGATCTGTTAGTGTCAATTGCTGGTAATCAGATTTTTAAGCAGAAACTACTGGATGTTGCTACCTACGGTTGTATTAACCTCCATACGGCTCTTCTGCCGAAATATCGAGGCTTGATGCCTTCTTTCTGGGTGTTGAAAAACAAAGAAACACATACAGGCGTCTCGGTATTTTTTGTAGACGAAGGTATCGACAGCGGCCCAATTTTGGTTCAGGAGAAACTGGCTATTGGCAACATGAGCCAGGCTGAGTTAATCGATGTGACGAAGAAAATGGGCATGGATGCGATTCTGAAATCGATCGATAAAATCCATTCGGGCAAGTACACGCTTATTGAGAACGATGCCTCTCAGATGACTTATTTTACCTTTCCGACGAAAGAAGACGTAAAGGCCTTCCGTGACGCCGGGAAACGGTTTTATTAAAAGAGGGAGGAAAGGAAGAAAGGAGGAGAGGAGCGAGAGGATTCATCGATTCCTTCTTGCCCTATCCTCCCATTCCTCCCTTTCTTCCCTCTCCTCCCGTTTTTATGAATATTCTGACATTTGATATTGAAGAGTGGTTTCATATTCTGGATAATGCCTCAACCCGAACAGAGTCGGACTGGAGTCGTTATGAGAGCCGTATTCACCAGAATATGGACCTCATCTTCCAGATTTTAGACGAAACAAAAAGCCGGGCTACTTTTTTCTGCCTGGGATGGGTTGCCGATAAACACCCTGATGTGATTCGACGAATTGATGCTGCTGGCTACGAAATTGCCACGCATTCGTACGCACATCAACTAGCGTATGAACAGACGCCCGCCCAATTTCAGGATGATTTGGTCCGATCGATTCAGCATTTGCAGGATATTACAGGCAAAAAAGTACGGTCGTATCGAGCGCCGGGTTTTTCAATTAAGGAGTATAATCGTTGGGTGTTCCCAATTCTGGTTGAGCAGGGTATCGAAATTGACTGCTCGGTGTTTTCTGCACGGCGTTCCCATGGGGGCGATGCATCGCTAGGTATGTTTGAGCCGGGGTATTTAAATGTTGGCGGCACCTTATTAAAAGAATTTCCGATCAACACGGCCCCTGTACTAGGGCAGGATCTGATTTTTTCGGGTGGAGGCTATTTTAGATTATTCCCGTATGGTCTGATAAAGAGCCTGATGCGTCGATCCCCCTATGTCATGACTTATTTTCATCCACGCGATTTTGATGCGAAACAGCCTATGATTCCAGGGTTGAGTCAAATGCGTAAGTTTAAGTCATACTATGGCCTTCAGAATTGCTGGCCCAAATTAAAGCAGTTGCTCCTCGAATTCCCATTTGTAGACCTTGCCGAAGCTGATCGGCAAGTCGATTGGACTAAGGTTATACAGCGAACTGTGTGATATTCGTTTTGATTAGCTAATTAAGTAGCACATTAACTACAATTGCATTCTTCACTTCTTTAAAAAATGGTTACTGGTTTCTCTGAAAATAGACGTACTGCCACATGGTTTATTTTGCTCAGTGCCATTCCAATTCTGCTTTTTTTCTATATATTTTTCCAATATATCAGTAATATTCCTTTTCAGGACGATTATGATGCGCTCTTAGAACCTGTTACAAAGTTTACGCAGCAAACTCATTTTTCTTGGCCGGAGTTTGTGAAAATTGTTTGGACACAGGATGATGAACGACGAATTGTAATCGATCGGTTAGTGGCAATTTTAACTTATTCGATACTGGGTAAATTAGATCTGAGGCTACAGGCTTTTTTAGGCTTGTTATCTTTATTGGGTATATTTTATTTGCTGTACGCGATCATTCGTGATGCTAAACTTCCGTTTACTTTAGTCCTGGCTTGTTCATTATTATTATTCCATATCCAGTATTACGAAACGATCTTTTGGGCAATGATACCCTTGCAACATGTCATTGTTTATTTTTTCGTTTTACTCGCTTCATCTTATTTATATACGCCTAAACTGTCTTCTCTAATAATTTCACTGGTAGTGGCTATTCTTGCCATTTTAAGTGATGTAAGTGGGACGTTTATTTTACCCGTAGGTTTACTGTTGTTAGGATTACAACACCGATGGAAACATAGTATTATATGGGCTATTGTTATAGGGGGAATAATCGTTTTATACTACCAAAACTTTACAGTTCCTTCCTTCAGACCTAAGTTATCCGATAACTTACAACGACCTGATCTGATTACTGGACGTATTCTGGTGGCTAGTGGGATGTCGTTCGATGCGAACATGCTCCTTCCAGCAGGTCTACGAATAGGTTTGATCATGGTGGTAGGAGCTATTTTGTGGGGTTGTGTTATTTTATTCGGCTTTCTTCTGGTTAAATCAGCATTTAATCGGTTAGGTGTAAAGCTTGCTCGCTGGGAAAGTACACTATGGGGTGGGTTATTTCATTTTAGTATAACCTTACTTGCTTTAGCTGTAGGAAGGGCAATTGAAGGCATTGATCCATTATTAATTAGTCGCTATAAACATATTGGATTTATTTGGCTGATATTGATCATTTTATTGATTGCCAGCAAACTTAGGCCTGCCGCCCAGCTTGTATTTAGTAGAGTTTGGCTTGTGATGGGTTTTTGCCTGTTTTTATTTAGTTATTTTTCTTATTTAGCTCCCCTCGATTTTTATTATAAAGACCGTTATACAGATATATATGGTTGGAAAAATAGCCGGACAATACCCAGCACGCCTATTTATATAAGTGTGCGGGCAACCGTAGATACCATAACGAATCAGGCTGTTCGGGCAGGTGTTTATCAGTTACCTGATCATTACTTTTTTGAGGGCCCCTATCAGGAAAAAAAGGAGATCGTTCGCTTAAAAACAGAGCATATGGGAGGACACACATTGTCCTTTGTAAACGATAAATTTACTCGGCGATTCGGCAAAGAAAATGGGGCTTTTATTATTCTCAAAAGTGCCGATCAACAGCAAATTATTCCGACTCAGCAAAACAAATACTCCCTGAAATCTTTTCTAGTTTCGTTCGGACAGAATTATTATGCAAATGGTTTTTCCGGTGTATTTACCAGCAAATACTTAAAAAATAATCAGACGTATAATGTATTTGTTTTAGGGATTGATGGGGACAATAAAATTATTTATCCCACCAATACACAAATTGAAACGGGTACTGATTCACTCAAAATTGTGTCATTGTAGCATTACTTCTTTTGAACGATTTTCGTATACTCGTCCAGAAGCTGTTTAGCTACCACATCAATATCGTAGAGCTTCTTTACCATTCCCGTTGCGTTCTGTGCTACCTGACGGCGAAGTAAATCATCGCCCAATAGTTTTTCCAGACCAGCCGTAACAGCTTCAGGAGTTAAACTACTTAACAGACCTGCCGCTTCATATTGCCGAATCGTATCGCCAAATCCAACTCGATCCGACACAAGGGCAGGTGTTCCGGCGGCCATTGCTTCAAGAACTGCCATCGAAAAGCCTTCTGAATAGGAGGGAAGCGTAAATATATCCGCGTCAGCGAGAGCCGCCTTCTTATCGTCGCCGGTGAGCATGCCTACCAGACGTATCGAGTCGCTAAGATTATGCTGATCAATAAACTGCCGGGTCGTGGCTTGGTAGCCATCATCGGAACCCGCCAGAGCCAGTATCGTATTTGGGTATTTCTGCACATAATCCCGAAAGCCAGGTAAGAGTAAGTCCAATCCTTTTTTTACATTCAGACGACTCATAAACAGCACTAACTGTTTATTGGCGGGGATATTGAATTTCTGTCGGAACGTGCCTTTGGGAGGAAGTTGAGCAAAGTCGCTGGTTTTTACACCGTTGGGAATAACAACTACATTGGGATGTGGCTGCCCAAGGTACCGCAAGATGTCTTCCTGTTCATCGGTATTATTGATTTGTACTAAATCAGCACGGCGTAAATAGGCTTTTTGAGCAAGCGAATTCATCAACTCTTTTTTCCAGTTGTTGTGTGCATATACCCAGCGATCTAGTACCCCATGAATCGTTATGACTTTGGCGATCTTCCGATCGAGCATAAAAGGGGCTAGTGTGCCAAAATGCCAAAGCCCATGACAATGAATGACATCGTACTCGTGGATATGCTTCTGGAGATATTGATACAATTCGACCGAAAATTCCCGAAAAAATCGACTGATAAGCGGAGTCCGTTTGCACAATATTAAGTTAGCGCCTTCGGGGACTGGATAGGGTTTTTCGCCAGGAGTAAATGGGCTTAAAATGTCAACCTGATGGCCGTAACGAAGAACAACCTGCGTGTGGTCGAAAATGATTTTAGGAGGGCCACCAGCTTGCCAGGTGTAAGCACAGATATTTAAGATTCGCATAGATGACGCGAAATAACTGATTAGTTCGTGATTTTTATAAAACCATTTAGCATTTCCTGAGCTACCGCTTCGGGCGCGTAGGGCGCAATGATCTGTCGGGCTGCCTCACCCATTCGGTTTGTATCCACTAAGCCATCCATAAACTGAGTTAACAAATGACTTAATTGCTCAGGCTCATCAGGGTTGAAGACAAACCCATTTTGCCCATTTTTAACGAGGTCAACCGCACAACCACATCGCTCAGATACGATAACGGGTAGGCCGCAGGCCATAGCCTCATTGACGACTAAACCCCAGGGTTCTGACCGACTTGGCAGCACCAGTACGTTACTAAGAGCCAGCACCTCCGGTACCCGAAACCAGGGTCGACCTGGCAGCAGAATAATCTGGTCTGTTAATTCCAAAGTGCTGATTTGCTGAGTAAGCTTCTCCTTTTCCGTGCCATCGCCCAATAGAATTATCCCCCAGTCGGTTCCGTTTTTCGATTGTTTACGAGCTTCTGCAAACGCGTTTAGTAACAAAGAGAGGTTCTTGGCCTCAATGAGCCTACCCACAAAAACAAAGTTATTGGGGCGCAACCCGAATAACTGCTGTTGCTGCGTGCGGGAAGGCAATGACTGGTTGTATACTGATTGAAGTACGTTATTGTCAACAGCGTTTTTGCGGAGTAAAATCTTACTGGACGGCACACCGAGTTGGATTACATAATCGGCAGCCTGGCTACCAAAGCAAAAGAATCCGTCGCACTGACTAAACACCCATCGTTTTAGCTGTTCTTTCCAACCTCCCCGTTGTTGATCAGCCGCCGTACTTTCGTTTTGCATCACAACCCGAATACCATTTACTTTAGCCCACATTAGGAGCAGAAGCTGGGCGGGATCATAATAACCCGTTAGGTCTATGACATCGGGTCGAAAGGTTTTGGCGTGCCGAAGTAGTGCCTGAGCCCGTTCGCGAAAGCTGATTTCCTCCAGATAACGGTCAAACAGAAGCTCGTACTTGTAGGTGTAGGTTGGAGTGGATGCATCCGAATTTGATTCCAAACTGGCACGGGAACGTTCGTTACGGGCAATCTGTAGGACGAGTACAGAAATATCGTTTTTTTGATCAACAAGCTGTTGTAAGGCCTGAAATACACTGGATTTATAGTGCGCCCAGAGCATATTATGAACTATAAGGATACGCATCAGGCCGATTCGGGGTTTGCTATGACAACGTATTGCTCATGGGCATCTACGGGAGCATTATCCTGTAAATGATTGGGGAATAGATGATCGACGCCCATAAATCGGATCATCAGTGCTAAGGGGAACCAGAACGAAATCTCATACGGTCGCCCGTTTGTGATTGACTGGATTAGGATCAGCAGGAAAAAATACGCTAAAAATACACTCAATGGATTGGGGTTTCGGCGCATAATACCCAACGAATAGAAACTGGCCATACCAATAACGCCCCCGAATAAGACTAGTCCCAAAATTCCCTGATCAGCCAGGGCCTCCATTATTGGCACATCCAGGTACAGGAACTTGTAGCCGTATCCGAGAATCAGCATGTGAATGTGGCCTAGTAAGACATTTCGAAGGAAATCGGCACTGGCTGAACGGTTTGCTGTAGAATCATCGAGAACGGCTTTATAATCTGCCCCCTGCGCTTTTAGCCCTAACATCGCATAGACCGTTTCTAAATTTCGCTCTGCGAAGGAAGTCACGTAATCGTACAGAATGAAGTAAACGGTTAGATAACGCTGGAAAAAATACATAACACCTAAGAAACCCACGACCATAATTGTGATCGGAATGGGTTTGACCAGGCTACGAGCAACCTGGCGAATTTGGGCTGGCCGAACGTTGAAGTATAAAAATAAACCAATGGCTAAAGCCAATGCAACAATAGCCGAACGGGTTTGAGTGAGTACCAAAACCGCAATATTAAGAACACCCGCAAAAAAGGAAAGAAGTCGAAATATAACATGTGTATTAGGGCGAAGGAGCCAGATTGCACAGGCAATGGCACCCATAAAGGCGTTGCGGGAAAATGAATGAGGATTGCCCGAGCCTGGGTCACCATTGTTCAGCGTAATGGTTGCTCGCTGGCCAATAGCCCATGTTGGATCTGTTATTAGCGCGTAAACTAGCCCCAGATTTGATAATAATGTAAAAATCACCACTACCGGAATAAACACCGGAATAATTTCATTGGGTATATTGATCAATAGAAATAAGAAAATCAACATGTAGGCATAATAGATCATATCCCGCCCCGAATCCTCAAATCCGGGCACACCATTGTATAGGTACATGTAGATAATGCTAAGCAGAAGAAAGCCCAGACCCATCCAGAACATGGTCATGTTAGGACGATAAAGTCGGCGTAAAAAGGTAAATGGAACCATAAGCACCAAACCACCTGCCAAAGCCGCAGCCGTAAATGCTGTGCTGCCAGGGGCAAGTCTCATTGTTTCCCGAAAAAAGAAGATCAGCGGGTAGCCATCCACCAGAATGCAGATACCGAGAACTATCCGCATATAATCGAGGGTCTTCAATAAGCGAATAAAGTTGCTCATAAACAGACTATGGTTTGTGGTTTGTGTTATTCGGTTTTAGAAATCGGGTAACGATAAACCGGATAATGCACTTTCAATTTAATGCCTGGACCGATTTAGGGTAAGCCGATGACGGACATAGCCCCATTCACCTTTCAGTACAAAAGTCAGTAGTTTGCGAAGTCGGCAATAACGTTGCCAGAATGATGCCCCTAACGATGAGGTTAAGCTAGGAAGGTATTTTTCCTTCACGAACTTGTGTTCCTGGAGGCCAACCGTTGCGGCAATCGTCGACGATTTCGCATCTGGCTGTACCCGGAATCCTCCCCAGAACCCATTCACATGCCGAAACTTTATGCCAGATTGAACACCCAAACGTGCTATAATTTCGTAATCGATCACAAATCTCAGGCTTTCGTCGAGTAACCCGAATTGCTCTAAACGTTCGCGTCGGATAAATAACGACTGATTAAATACCTGCATACCTTCGTAAAGCTGACATTCTACACAAAACTCAGGGGCACGCATCTCCTCTAAAATAACGTCGGCTTCATCGATGATATACATATCTCCGAAAAAAACGTCGGTAGTCGGGGCTTTACGCCAGGCTTCAGCTACCCGGCTAAGGGCATCAGGAGCAAATACATCGTCGGAGTTCTGAAAGGCAACGTAATCGCCTGTGGCCAATCGAAATCCTTTATTTATGGCGTCGGTTTGCCCACGATCTTTTTCACTAACCCATCCGGCCAGATAGGGTTCATATTTTTTTATGATGTCAAGACTACCGTCTGTAGAGCCACCATCCATAATAAAATACTCAAGGTTTGGATAGTGCTGATTCAGGACGCTCAAAATCGTTCGTTCGAGGTATTGGGCCTGATTAAACGAAGGCGTTACGATCGTTAACTTCGGATAGACTTTCGAATCGGCGACGGAGTTTCCTTGCAGACGATACGGCGAAGTCACAAAATCCTGTAAGGTGTTGTTCGAAGAATTCATACTGTCTAGCGCAGAGATTGATAAACCTCCAGCGTTTGCTGAGCAGTTTTGTCACACGAAAAATCACGAAGGCGTTCAGTACCTTTCTGGCGCAGGTTGGCAAAGAGTGCATCGTCGGTTACGATACGTTCAATGGCATGGGCTATCGAATCATCATCTTCTGGATCGAAATAAATAGCGGCATCGGCACCTACTTCGGGCAGCGAACTCCGGTCGCTTAATACCACTGGGCATCCTGCACTGTAAGCTTCCAAAACTGGAATACCAAACCCTTCGTTCAAAGATGGAAAAACAAAGGCACGCGCGTGCTGATAGAGCGTCACCAAGCCCTCATCTGTGAGGGGGCGAAAGTGAACTCGTTCACTAAGGCGGGCGGCATGAAATAAGGCTTGTTCATTGGGCGTAAAGGCCCCTCCGCCCGCGCAAATAATGTGCAAATCGGGGTGCTGATGTAAAACGGGTTGAATGGCTCGGAAAAAAACGTTGAAATTTTTATATAAACCACGCTTTCCTACATACAGTAAATAGGGAGCCGCGAGGGGAGAGGCTTCCCGTTTGGAGGGAGCTACATACTCATCCATTGTTGTGCCCAGCAAAACAACCTTTACTTTATCGGGATCAACCGGGAAGTAACGAAGCAGATCCTGCTTCGAGAATTCAGAGATGCAAATAACACAATCAGCCCGGCGCAGGAGTTGTTTTTTCGTCTCATAAATCCCCTCACCTAATTCTGGATATTGATCACCAAATCGTTCGCTGGTGGCATCGAAAAAGGTGAGCACAAATGGTTTAGAACCGATCGAATCCAGGAAATAGCGGTGGTAATAGGTCGGATGGAAAATATCGAATTTGCCAGATCGAATCCGCTGTTTACTATAGAGCCGATTAAGGACAGAAGCGGCCCGATGCGCATTACGCATATGGGCAAACCTCGGATAACGTATATGATTACTAAACGATGCCTGATTTAAATATTCATTATTCGATAGCCGCAGCGATAGCTCAAAGTCGATGTCTGACCGTTTGGCAAACGAACGCATCAGTTCAAAAAAGTAGCGGGAAACACCCCCATAGGGCAGGCCCGTGAACGATTGATGGTCGAAGAGTACTTTCATGAAAGGGAAACCTACAACCCAACTCGGTTTGTATTTTTCTGAGATAATTTACCGGCAAAAATAGGTCTAATTGCCGATAAATCCTTGTCGAATATAAGTATTCGGTTTTCGGCCTTTAGTTGATGACTGGGATCTGCACACGATCAAGAAAGCTGGTAACGGCCTTCATGGATTTAATGGTGGCATACCGCCAGCCCCGTACAATTGGTGGTTCAGGATGTTGACCATAGGCCGGATTAATAGCTGCGAACGGTAAGGCCTGGCGCTGAGCAATAACCTGGCGATAATTGGCTAATAACGTCATTAGTTCAGGCTGCTCTGAAATGCGTACACGGTTCTGGTAGGGAAAAAAGCCTTCGTCAGGATTCAGAATACCTTTGAAATTAACAAACAGTACTGGCTCTTTCAAGCCACCAGGGCCGCTCGCCTGCCAGTTGCCAGCCTGTTGTTGAAGCGTTCGCTCGTGCAGATTCCATATCCCAATGTGCCAGCCCGGACTTTTTACGATAGCAACTTCCCGGAACATAACCGGCACGTGCATTAGCCAAATCTGATCGAGACAAAGTCCTTCACAATAATTGATAAAAGCCCGTTCTCGCACTCGGTTATCCCACCAGGCTAATAAACGATCAGTTTCGGCTGATCGGCGGAATGCCAGAATGTCGGAACTATACAGCCCAATATTCTGGAAAAACTTTTCATCGGGCCAAGCCTTATCTGTTGGCCCATTTGCTGGGCTTTTTGTAATAAATGGGGATAGTACAATATTAGCGGTATCGAGCTTATCCAGAATTGGAGCTGGAGAGCCTAAAAAATGAATATTGGGATCTGCATATATCAGTTTGTTTACAGCTGGGTAGCGTCGAAAGACTTCAGTAATAAACAACGGTTTGCAGGCTGCCGCAAACTCCGTCGGCGTGTATTTTGCCGACAAAGCAACCAGTTGATCGGTTGGCAATAGTTCTCCAATTGGTAGTATCGGATAAGCGGATACAAAACCGGGTGGAAGATGAGCAGGATCATCGGCTAAACCGATCAGAATTGATTCAGTTTGGCCAGTTGCGGTGAATTGATTTAACGTATCGCCCAGCGCAAGTGCCTGCGGTAATTGACGGATTGTACAGATTGTTAGTAGCACAGTAGGTGCAAAACTACATTATTCGAGTATATCGCCCAAAACGGCTAACAAAGGAGCATACCAATTGGCTGCAGGATCGGCATAGCGACGGTAATTGCCTTTGACCAAATTAGTGAGTACAGGTACGATACGTTTTAGCCGATTTGGGGCTAAATTACTCCGCAGGCTAAAA
Source organism: Spirosoma litoris (assembly GCF_054776755.1). Lineage (NCBI taxonomy): Bacteria > Pseudomonadati > Bacteroidota > Cytophagia > Cytophagales > Cytophagaceae > Spirosoma > Spirosoma litoris. The sequence goes on from NZ_BAAHBI010000010.1 coordinate 400,577, forward strand.
TGAGCCAGGCGCTGTCGGAGTTGAGGCAGACCTGGGGAATTTGCAGGAACTCGTTTGGCCAACAAGTCATTAATTGTACTCAGCTGAACCTGTTTTTTGACCAGCGGAGCTAGCTTTCTGGCACGGTGACGTGTTAGACGGTCTCGTAACCGTATTCGAGCGCCAACTTCTTGCGGGCGTACGCCCACTTGTTGTTGAACGTGGGTACGGTAAAGCTGTAGCGGTTGATCGATGAAATTAATTGCGTTCTGGGTAGCAGCCACTAATGCAATCCAACCATCATAAATATAACCCGGAATTTTTCCTGGAATTGGTAATACAGTGGGCAAAAATGTCCGACGAATTACGCTGGCGCAACCCATCATACGGTTTCCATCCAACAATACATCCATTGTTTCACCTGCTTTCCATCGTTCCTGAGTTTCTTTGTCGAAAAGAACGGCTTCCCAAAACCGATTCTGACGCCCTTCAAGATTTTCATCCGTTACCCAGGCGTCACAAAAAGTGACCTGGACATCAGGATGATCAATCATGTACTGAGTCATCGTGTGAATTTTTTCCGGTAGCCAGAAATCATCCTGGTCACAGATAAAAATCAAATCGCCAGTGCAGGCTGCCAGAGCTCGTTCAAAATTTTTATTGTAGCCCAAACGAGTTTGATTCCCTAAAATACGCACGGAGAAAGGGGCCTCTGCAGCAAATTGCTCAAGTAAACTGCCGGTGCCATCCGTTGAACGGTCGTCAGAAATGACCACTTCGTTAGGTAGCAGGTGTTGATTAAGCAAACTTTCCCATTGAGTTGGCAAGTAGGCCATACCATTGTAGGTACAAAGGGCAATGGAGATTGTTGGTTGCGCAGACGTAGTCATATTTTGTAACCGTATTGGGCGAAAATAGGACGCCAGTACTCTGTTCCATGGATATTCCAGGCATGACAACCGAATGGTAAACGCCCTTGATTATAATGTTCAACAGCCCATTTCGGAAAAAACTCAATGGCAAAATGTAAGGCTTTTTTATACTTAGGAATACGTAATCGTGGCCAGTAACGATTTACTTCAATACCCCAGAAAACATCTTCGTGATAATGGTGCAGATCAATTCGGTTGTACTCAGCAATTTTATCCTTAAACGGCTCCAGCCAACGTAACATCGCTGGTACACGTCGAAGCGAGAAACCACCACAGCCAACGCCGTTCAGGTTAATAATTTCGCGAGGGGTTATACCATCTTCTTTTTTGAGGTTAAACCAGGTCGCTATCTGCTGTTTAATGCTAAACCAGATGTGGTCACCAATACCTGTAAAGTCTCGGTCACGTAGCCAGGGGGCTCCTATATAATCGTAGTTTTGCTGGCACCAATAAGCCAGATCGTCCTGAAAGACGAAGGCATCCAATTGATAAATCAGTAGATATTCTTGATCATCAAAGGCCTGATAAAAGTCGGCCGATAGCATGAGCCGATTATAACCCTGGATATCGGTGAAATAACTTTCATCGAATGTCCGGGCCTGCAACGACGGTTCTAGTTCCCGGTAAGCCGAAATATCCAATGAATGCGGAGTGGCTAGCCAAATTGGGTAATTACCCAATACCCGCAAGCATTGGGTCAATGAGATGCGCTCATAATCGGTAAGCTGTGGTTTATAAACAGGTAAAACCACATTTACACTAACTTTATTCGACGACTTCATACAAATTTGGGTTGGCCTAATCGTTCCTGAACAGCATCCTGAACCCAGCTATAGGGTAGCTCGGCACATGGATGGCCATAATCGTTAAGAATGGTTACCCCTTCTCCCCGTTTGAAACGACCAGAATAAGGCAGATAATCGACAAAGTCGAACAGCTTGCCTAGTAAAATAATGCCCTCTGTTTCCATAGCATTTGCCATATGAGCGGGGCCACTGTCAATACCTATAAACAGGCGAGCCTGTCGGATTACTTCAGCCGTTTCGAGCAAGCTCAACTGGCCGCATAAGCTTCTAAATTGTGGGTGTTCTTCAACTATAGTCGGAGTTAAGCCAATTTCAATTATTGGATAAGGATAGGTCGCTAGTAGCCACTTCACAAGTTTAGTCCAATTTGCGGCAGGCCAGTCGCGCATAACATGGCTCGACTGACAGTGGATAACAATTGGGTTGGTCGGTAAATGCAACGCCTGTACTTTCTCCTGAACAGATTTCGGGACGTACATCTTTGGATCGGCGGTGATGGCGGGTAAGCCAGCTGCCTGTGAAAACATATACAATAGATCGCCCCGATCGTAGTAATTATCAAAATTTAGGCCAATGCCATCAGAAATTGGATTTATCGGATCTTCGAGGCAGTATTTGCACTTTCTGTGTGAGATGTGCATGTTATACACTTTATCGAAAATGCCTGATCGCAGTAGCCGAACTCGTTCACCAGGACATTTTTCAATCAGAAAACCATCCAGATCCGGGTGATGGCTTACTAATTCTGCATACGGTTTGCGCACCATCCAGATAATATGATCATCTGGATGAAGTCGACGAACTTCACGGGCAACAGGTTCGCAGGCAATAATGTCGCCCATTTGTTCCGAAAGAATAATGACGACCAACTGCCGAGAGCCCAATTTCTGTTTGAGCCGACGCAACTGCACATATTTAATGGCAAATGACCAGAATTTCCCGATGATGTGGGTGTATTTGTGAAAGCGATACGTCCAGAGTTGCTGGATACGTGACCAATCTGCCATACTTAACGAGATTCTAACAGCGCAATCGCTCGATTAAAAGGTGTTTTTAGCAATTTGCGAACTCGAAGATAGCGAAGAACTACGGGAGGCTTAATATAAACGCAAGGATATTGTCGATATTGATCATTATGATTAGCCAAAAGCCGTTCTCGATACAAATCGAACAACGGTTTTGCATCCGGCCGTTCCTTTTTTTGTTGCCCCGAACTAGTAAAGACATACCGGGTCTGGTATTTAGAAATTTCATTCGGCCGTTCGGGATTATAGCCACTATAGTGGAAAAATTGTAGCGGCTCTACTTCACTAAGTTCGCCATGTTGATCTACACATTTAGTTGAACTAGTCACCTGCCACTGGCCTGCTTCGTTTTGATATAGATGGCGTTCATGCAGATTCCAGTAAGCTACATTATAGCCTCTATGTTGGTCAATTAAGACATTGTCGTAATAAACCGGCGCAAAATTTACCCAGTGCTGATCTACGAAAAGGCCTGCGCATAAATCAATGCGACATTCATACACGAGCCGATCTTTCCACCAGTTAACGAAGCTGCGTGCAGTAGCATCGTTGCGTAAGCCAATAAAGCCAAGGTTGAAAATACCTGTATTTAAGTGGTGTTGCTCGTTAGGGCGCTCCCAGTCGGGCGTGGGGGAACAGGTATGGGGCGTTAAAACTAAGCTATAGGTTTTTAAGGCTTCGTTGAGCTGTTCCAGTGGTTTGAAAACAATAATATCGGGGTCAAAATAAATAACCTCGGTGGCGTCAGGATATGAATTATAGAGGTAATCGATATAAAATGGCTTAACGGCCGTGTTTAGCTCCGTTATATCATAGCGGTCGCACATAGCGGCAAAGTCAGGAATCCCAATCTTGTCTACTTCAAGCATGGGATAAACGGGCATCAACTCAGCAGGTAAATTGGCTTCACCCAATTTATCGACCAGGCCAATTATATACTGATAATCAGGATTGGTTTGCCGAAGCGAATCGCCTAAGGTTCGGGCCTGAGCTAAGTAGTTGATCGAACAGATTGTAAATGCAAGCGTCATAAACGTAATTGGTCGGTAATGCAGTTGAGTAAATAGGATTGCCTAACTCACCAATTCACCCGTTCTTTTCTGAGTAAAATGACGCTTTAGGTTTTGCAAAGGTTTCTCAAACAGATACCAGGAAAGCGATGCTACGACTAGTAGCAATAACAAACTTACAAAACGATGTGACCAATACCCCAAGGTCAAGGGGAGGTGGATGCGATTACTAATAGCGAATAGTATCTTCATGCCATAAGACGGAACAAGCATATGGAATACATAAAGCCCGTAGCTGATTCGCCCAAAATACTGAAGAACAGAACTGTTAAGGACCTGCCCAGCCAGACCTTTGAAACCCAGGCTTGCTCGGGCAATAATAAATAGAGCAAGTACCGAAATGAGTGTTCGTTGGAACAAAACGGCCATTAAATGATCGTTGGGTAAGAAAAGTAAACCTACGAAACCAAGGAGTGCCAATCCGGCGACAATGGTTAATTTCTTCAGAAAGGCATCGATCGAGTTGGGATGATCAACAACCACGTAAGCCCACAAAGCACCTATCCCAAACGTATCTAAACAGGCAGGTGTCAGAACTCCATCAAGACGCTCTTGCGTATACCCGTAAGCGCGAGAAGCTATCCCCAACACAATCATGGCCAAAATAGCCCAGCGAAAGTAGTTTTTTGGAACTAATAAGACGATGCAGGGCCAAACAAGGTACAGTTGCTCCTCGACCGCCAGCGTCCAGAAAGGAGATAATATATCGGCCCAGTTTCCGGTTTTGTTAAGCAGGAAATTGTATCCGTATAAATAATAGACTAAAGGGTGTTCGTCAATATCCGAAGCGTCGGGAAGTACTAGCCAGACGAAGGTAATAGCCAGGTAATAGAGCGGTAAAAGACGAAGGATGCGTCGAATGAAAAAATTGCGGTAAGTGTCCTTAAATGAATACTCGCCCATCTGAATCAGGTCTCTGCTTTGGAGAAGAATTCGGGTGATGAGAAAGCCACTAAGGACAAAAAAAATCACAACACCTATCGAGCCGTTGGGTAATCGATTGATGCCTTCGCCCGTTGGAAACCAGTGATAAATAATCACTAGCATAACCGCAAACGTCCGTAGCGAATCTAATTGGGGCATATAGCCAGAGGGACGTATTGCCATTCAAATAGTCTATTTAATAGTCAGTTGGTTGAACAAAGTTACGAGAGTTTCAACACTCTGCTTCGCAGGGTGACGTTCCAGGATCTTTTGACCGAGTCGATGGCCTAGCTTATGACGGAGATCAGGCTGTTGAAGTAACGCTACTACTTGACTACTCATCGTGTCCAGGTCAAGGTAAGGAACAACAAAACCGCCATCGTCTTCAACCAGTTCGGGAGAACCTCCAGCACCCTCGAAACAGACAACCGGAATGCCACATAAACCAGCTTCAAAAACAACTAATGGGTAAGGGTCTTCGCGGGAGCAAAGCACAAATACATCGAACCGGCTCATGTAGCGCAACACATCGGGCGTGGGCGGAATTAAATGAACCTGATTGGTAAGGCCAGCTTTTTGAATATCCAGCAGCAAATCGTCGCGCAACGAGCCGAGGGGCATGCCAACCCAAACAAAATGAATGGGCTGTGTCAGGCTACTGTTAGTTAATGTTGCCTGCGTTCGGCCAATTACTTGCCGAGCCAGCGAGATAAATAAATCATTTCCTTTTCGCCACTCCGCATTGCCGCATCCCCCCACTATCAACGCATCGGCAGGCAGACCTAATGCTGAATACAAACCTGGTTGATCGCGTGCTTGTTGAACATTGCGCGCCAGTGTGGGCGTATCAATGAGCGTATAAAGGCTTATGCGGGCAGGATCGAAGCCATGTTCTCGTTCATAATAGAGAGCAGTTGCCCGCGAAACAGCCAGTAAATGAGTCGTTCGCTTTAGCAGATGAGCCAATTCGTCGGGCTTTGAGTAAATCCTGACCGACATGGCCAGTTCATGTACGAATGTGACAACTGGAGTTTTATCAGGAATCACCAACTGACTGAACAAGTGACTGCTAGCTACGGTATTAACCAACACCAGATCAATGGAACCCAGATCTAATTGTTCCTGGATTTCACGTTGCCGGGTTGCCTGTTGCCGATCATGAAACTGCTGCCATAATCCTAACTTGCCCAATACTTTATCTGCCAGCGCGTTTATGACGTAAGTCTTGGGAGCAGGCCAGATTGTTATAGGGCAAATAGCCTGATAATCATCTAAGATTGGGCCACCTTCGCCAAGTAACAGATGCATTTGCAGGCCCTTGGCCTTTAGCAAACGCATTATATTAAGTAGAACAAGTGGCGCACCGGCGCGATTGGCATCGTGGCCAATGAGAAGTATATGCATGTACGATTTACGAAGTACGAATTACGATTGTAAAATCACGAGTTCATGAATCGTAAATCGTACTGCTATCAATAAGCTTCGTAACTTGGTTTGGGGAGCTTTTTTGCCGGATTACCCAGATACATACCCCATTCTTCGGTGTCTTTATAAATGGCAGCTGCCATGGCTAAAAGAGTACCTGTAGCAACATGGAGGTAATCGCGAATGGTACTATTGACGCCAAAAAAGCAGTAAGGTTCGATCACACAATGTCCCGACATAACCACGTGTGACGTAAAGAAAACGTGATCCTTGATTTGTCCATGATGGCCAATGTGGTTGCCACTCCAAAGAACAACATTGTTGCCAATCGTGGTGAACGGCTGAATGGTATTGTCTTCCAGAATGAAGCAATTTTCACCGATCTGATTCCCGAAAAGTGTTGCTTTTGAACTGATATAGGAAATGAATTCGTATCCTTTCGCTTTGGCTTCGAGGTAAATTCGTTCGCGATTCCGGTTCATGTTCCGACCTGTCATAGGCGCGAAAAATTTGTATTCCTTCGGCGAAAACAGTGTTTCTACATCCTCAAACGCCACCAACGGCAATCCCTGGAATTCAGTGCCGTTCATGTATTCCCGGCTAACCGTAAAAGCCACTACTTCGTGTTCCGAATCGTGCGTAAGGTAGAAGTGGGCCAGTTCAGCCGTATCCATTACCCCGAAAATGATAACTTTTGCCATAATTTAATGAGCGAATGAGTGAGTGAACGAATGAGTGATGTTCAGCTTTTCGCTCTTTCACTCATTCATTCTTTCACTCTTTATTATACTAATTCATATTCAGTCAACATCGTCCTGACTGTCGCGACGTCGTTAAACATCAATACATCGATGATAGATAACCAGGGAACAAATTCGTTTTTGAATTGAGGATACTCGACCCGATTAGACTTAATAAAATTTAATTGGATACCTGCTTGATCAAACGTCGGTTTGTCGTACAGTTCAGTCCCACCAATTGGATTGATATAACGCTGTGCGTTTTCCTGCCGACAAATGTCCAGTATACGCGCCTGGGCTTTCATGTCCTCATTGGCATAGATCGTAGATGATTGTACCAGGCGAGTCGTCATACCTAAATACTGATTCAGTTCAACCAGACTAAAATAGACCAGATCAGCAATGGAATCGGTGGTAAAATTGATAACTTTTTCGGTTAGCGGCATCACCGTTTGATAATAGGGAGCTTTCCGATAACCCTGTTCAATCGTTTTTAACAATTTACTACGCCACTTCGGATCGTCGGCCAGATGCACTTCATTAATGCGTTTATTCTGGCTGGCATCTTTCAATGGAACGGTAAAAAGGTATTCCTGTCCGTTTATAAGTAGCCGATTCCGGTTTATCCAACCTCGGTTTATGAACGCTACATCATCGTACAACACAAATGTATCAACAGCACTCATGAGCTGCATGTAGCCGATGTAGGGCATAAAATAAGGTTGCATGATGGCAAGCGTCATAACTTATTTTTTGAGTTTTCGCAAATAATAGTCCTCGGCAGGTACAATTACATTGGCCCGCATGGTGGTGTCGGTGCCTAAGCGTAAATCGCCGGGTTGAGGTTTTATCACACTTTTATCAAAAAAGAGATAATCGGCCTCTTTCGGGATTGGCTTCAGACCCTTCTCAAACGGATTGATAGCAATAAGTCGTCGAGATAAATGCGGGCCGTAAAGCGGATACTCATAATCGTCGTTGATGGTAGCTAAGGCAACCGTAGCACTGTCGGGGACTAGTTCATCGAAACGTTTGTAAGGAATATAGGTGTCAGGCCGACCCAAGGTCATTTGGCGGATTCTGTCGGATTGGAAGGCTGAGACAAAAGACGTCCCATCGGGCGCTGTCCAGGCAAATGGCAACGCTCGGGTATTGAGAAATATAGCTAATAGAGCCGAAAGACAGCCTACTACCGTTACCAGACCAACGTAACTTTTCCAGATCACTCGGCCTGGCGTATTAACCGTTGTTCGTGGATGCAGAAATAAGAGTGCCAGAAAGGTAATACCAAATACCCCAGTCTCGATAAAATAACGCCCTTTAAATGGATCATAGGGGGCGGAGTAGGAGAGAGCGGCAAAATGAAGCAGTAGCGCTATACCCAAGAAAAAATGAGGTGTTGAGCGTACGAAACCAATTAATACCAGAATGAGTAACGGGAAAATAAGCCCAAATCCAAAGATGCCCCAATATGGATTGGCATTGTAGAATACAAACTTCCGATCGAAGGCGAAGGGCTGGATGGAGAAATCGGTTTCTTCGTCCAGCCGCATGTGTAATTTATTTTCCAGGACGACTAGCGGCTGGCGCATAGCGTGATTAACTTCAGCGCCGATAGCGAGATTTCGGATGCCGTCCAGATTGACGTGATCATAACCATATCGAATCACATTTCTGCTACCTTGCTCTAGAAGATTTGATAAGGAACCAGCTCGCTCAACAGACTGGTGTTTGAGCGCAGTTGGCGGGCCAATGGGGTGACCAAAAACTTCGATGTTCTTTAAATAGCCCGTTGGCAGAGTCCATATGCAAAACCCAATCAAAATTGCCGCTGCCAGCCGCCAGGTTCGTCCAAATGTAATGGCCCAGGATGGTGACAGAAAAACGGTGTAAATCATGATAACAAACACCGAAGGCAATAGTAAGGTGAACGTAATCTTATGGCCATAAGCAATACCGAACGCCATACCGGCTAAATACAAATAGCGGCTATCGGGCTGTGGCGGAGTGCCAACCTGCCGGGTTCCACTCGTCCGATAACTAAACAGCATATATAACAACACACTCAGATAAGCTGTCAAGACAATATCCGTTTCGGTTGTGATCGACTGCATCAAAAAATCGGGAAGCAGAGCGTATGCTAACGCACAGAAAAAGCTAGCCGATAATTGATTTTGACCGATGCGTTGCACAATGCCAAATACGGCCACAATAGCTGTCCAATAGCTTAGGTGGTGAATGAATTTGAAGCCGTTTTCGAAGTGGCCCGTAATCAGAAATGAATAGATCTGAAGCGTACAAACACTCTTTGGGTACGTATCGATATTCCAGTTTGTACCACCAAAATGACGCATCGTACCTCGTTGTACATATTGCATTACCCGATTTAAATGGCCGGTCATGCTGTCCCACTCATTTGGAACCGTGAACAGAACTAACAGAAGATTGGTAACTGCAAGAAGGAGTAGTGTGCTGAATAGTATAGAAAACAGAAAGCGAGAATAGCCGGATAAACCGCTGAACCATTCTCGGCCTGTTTGCCAACGCTCTTGAATAAGGGGTATTACCGAAAAACGTTCCTGATTAATCAACCGGCTCAACAAACCACCAACTATAGTAGCGGTAACGAACACCGACCCAGCCCAAACCGCTGTGTTGGCCGTCAGGTATAAAGCGGAAAGGATAAAACCAGTTAGAATAACGCTGCCAGCTCCCAGAAGGAAAGTGGTTAGCCACCACTCCGTCAGTGACCGACGAGAAATACGTGTCGATAACTGACCGACATAGTAAATAAACAGAAAAAGCGAAAGGAGATAGACTAGGATCATAAGGTACAACAAACCGTACTAGCAGCATTAAACAAAGTTGCCTGCCAGTAAGCGCAATCAATCATTGATCTGATTGGCTAATTGTCAGGCAGCTAATGGATTAGGCATCTTCGTTGACCGCAAGCACGGCTTCGTTGACGATAGTGGCAATACGGTCGATATCTGCTTTAGCTAAATCAGGGTACATGGGTAAACACAACACCCGTAATGCAACATCCTCCGATACCGGGCAGGGCTGTGCTTCGCCTGAGGTAAGTGCAAAAGGCAATGTATTTAAGGAAGGGTAGAAATAGCGCCGAGGTACAATATTCTGGGATACCAGCGTCTCCATGACGCGCAGAAGCGTTTCTTCCGAATCGAATACAATCGGATAATAAGCATAGTTATACTCCATGCCAGGTGTAAGGGAAGGACGCGTAATCCGGCTAAAATCAAGCTGACTATCGTAGTAGCCGAACCGTTCTTTACGGGCCGCAATTAGATCGGGTACTTTCGGTAGTACGCACAAACCCATTGCCGCATGGAACTCTGAATTTTTGGCATTTATGCCTAACCCAAAATACGTGTCATTCTTATGACCAAACGAACGGTAGTGATGCAATTTCTCTGCCAGAGCATCGTCATTCGTTACAATACAACCACCCTCAACCGTATGAAATACTTTCGTTGCGTGGAAACTACAGGTACTGATATCTCCGTAGCTGAGAATTGAACTTCCTTTATACGTAGCCCCGAACGTGTGCGCTGCGTCGTAAATAACTTTCAGATTATGTTTCTCTGCTATCGCCTGAATTTGCTCGATCTGGCAAGCATTGCCGTACACATGGGTTGCCATAATAGCCTCTGTATTCTCGGTAATCAGAGATTCAATTTTGGCCGGATCGATATTGAAATCGTCTGGACGAATATCGGCAAAAATAGGGGTACAGCCTTCCCACAATAGCGCATTAGTGGTTGCAACGTAGGAGAAAGGAGTTGTAATCACCTCTTTTTTAATATCCAGTACCTTGAGGGCCATCTGGAGAACAATGGTGCCATTGGTACAGAACTTCAGATGCTTAACGCCCAGGAATTCTTTTAGTTGATCCTCTAAGTCGCGCAATAAGGGGCCGTCATTTGTTAGGTGAACGCGTTCCCAGACACCTCTTAAAAGGGTTACATAATCCTCAAGATCGGGCAGGTATGATTTAGTTACGTTAATCATTCGTCAGGAATCAGTGAATGGCCATTAGTAGATAGTCGACAGTTTCAGTTTATAATCGTTTACGAATCATGAGGTTACCTAGTGATTGTACACCAGTAGATCATGATTCTTGATCGATAACTGATACCTGTAAACTACTCACTTACAACAGGTTCCAGCATTTTGGTATGAAAAGGAAACTGCGGTCGAACATAGCCAGGCCATTTCCCGTACCAGGCAATTCCTTCGCGATAATCCTCAACATCAAAGGTAATGCCTTCTTCCATAACATAAAGTGGTGTAACCGTATCCTTAACGATCATTATGGAAATGGTATACGAACCATCGTTGAGGAAATAACCTGGAATGGTACATTCAGCAGCAATCAATCCTTTGCCATAGGGTTGTGATAGTGTACCGATATTAAAAATACACTCACCCGTAAGCGAATTAAGGTGCAGACTTAAATTCAGGTTGGCATGATCCATTTGATTCCAGAATTCAAACTGAAACGTCATGGAGGTCCGAACGTCAATATGAGTCAGGTCCTCCTGATAGTCTGGAATCAACTCAATCCGTCGTACGCGGACCAGATCATTGCCTGGACCTTCTTCGGGCGTATCCCACTGACGGCGTAATCGTGTTTTCGAAACCTTGCTCAGGTAAGAGGCAATAACTTGGTTCGTCTCGCCCTGTTCGATCAAACGGCCTTTTTCAAAATAAAAAGTCTTATTGCAAAGGGCTTGTACGGCGGTTAAGTTATGGCTAACAAAGATAACCGTTCGACCACTGGCCGAGTTATCCCGCATTTTACCCAAACTTTTTTTCTGAAATTCCGCATCACCTACGGCCAAAACCTCATCAACAATCATGATTTCGGGGTCGAGGTGAGCCGATATGGCAAACCCAAGTCGAACGTACATGCCTGATGAATAGCGCTTTACGGGAGTGTCCAGGAATTTTTCAACTCCAGCGAAAGCCACAATTTCATCGAATTGCTTCTTGATTTCGCTACGGCTCATTCCGAGTAGCGAACCATTTAAAAAAATGTTTTCCCGGCCAGTCAGTTCCGGGTGGAAGCCTGTTCCAACTTCAAGCAAACTGGCTACCCGCCCCCGAATACGTACTGTACCTGTGGTTGGTTGAATAATCTTGCTCAAGATCTTGAGCATCGTTGATTTCCCGGCTCCATTGTGCCCAACGAGACCTACCCGATCGCCCTGTTCAATCGAAAAGTTGACGTCGCGTAAAGCCCAGAACTCTTCATGAGTAGTGGCATTCTTAGCCTTCTTGCCAAACATCGACCGGAAATTTTCCGTCAGAACATCGCGTAGCGTATTGCTACCCTTGCCTCTTTTGTGGTCAATGATGTATTGCTTACTTATATTTTCGACAGTGATAACAGACATAGTGATTTACGATGTGTGATTTACGATGCACGAATTCGCAGGGGAAGCGCTACAAGTTACGACTGTGATACGTCGTAATTCGTACTTCGCAATTCGTAATTCTTATATATCATCTACAAAAGTATTCTCCCGCTTCCGAAAAAAGTATAGAGACAGAATTAAACAGACTGTTACTATACCAATAGATAGGAGTAAACTATGAAGATCAAAGTAGGCTTTTTCACCGAGCAGTGACCAACGAAAACCGTCGATGATACCAACCATCGGATTGAACCAGTAAAAAGGTGCCCACCATTCGTTGGCTTTCTCTGCAACTAGGCGACTGCTGTATGCAATCGGGCAAATGTAAAAGCCAACCTGAACAATGAACGGAATGAGTTGGCCTATATCGCGGAATTTGACATTGACGGCGGCAAAGAATAGCCCAAAGGCAAACGATGCCAGCAGCGCCAGCACAATAAACGCAGGGAGTAAAAGTAAATGCCAGTCAGGTATGAACCGATACCAAATGGCTAACAGAATAAATAGTCCCAGCGAAACCAAAAAGTCGACAAAACTAACCGCTATCGAACTGATGGGCATAATAAGCCGTGGAAAATAGACTTTCGTAACCAGGTTAGAATTCAGCGTTACGCTGTTACTGATCTGGGTAAAAGCCGTTGAAAAAAATGTCCAGACCGTAATACCGCCCAGAACCATGAGGGGGTAGGGGACACCCGGATCAGCTGGCAGTTTAGCAATTTTACTGAAGACGAACACCATAATCAGCATGGTCGTCAGGGGGCGGATAAGTCCCCAGGCAGTGCCTAATGCTGTCTGCTTATACCGAACAGACACGTCGCGCATCGACAGAATATACATCAGTTCCCGATTGCGCCAGAGGTCTCGCCAGTAATGCCGCTCTGAGCGACCCGGTTGAATAATTACTTCGTGAGTTTTCAAAATAAGTTAGTCGATTAATAACAGGATCGTTTACTTGTCCAGTTAATCCATAACTGTTTATTCTTCCTTCATGATAGACCGATACGTCTCTCGGATAAAAATGACGATAATAGCTAAGATAAACGAAAGCGCTGTTCCAATCTGCAATCCCTTTGTATTAAGTACCTCCCGAAATAAAGGCAATGATACAGGCTCAATAATTGTGAACAAGGGCGTTTCCCGAATAAGCGACAGACGCATGTTATCGGCCTGCTGTAAAGCCTGATAGTATAAGGTAGTTAGGAAGGTTGAATTGCGAGTCAACTTATTCTCTTTTATACGAGCCTGCGCTACCACCACCTGCTGATTCTGATCCATGAACTGGGCCAACTGGTTTTCGGTGCCACTTAAAATCCTGGCCAGCGAATCAGAACGTTCATTAAGCAGGTCATACATTTCGCGGGTTTTTTTGGTTTGCTTCCGCTGATAATCTTCTTCAATCGTTTTGAGGTGGCGAGACAGAAAAGTTGCCGTCAGTAGCTCATCTTCCATAAAGCAGCTTAACTCCATAAATGACGATTTGCGTTCTGGCTGTTTTATCGCTATTTCACTTTTGATCCGCGTATAAATGTCGGCCATTGCCAACTGCTCCATTTTGGTATACTCTTCCGGCTTTTTTGCTCTCTTAAAATAAAAAGCTCTTAAAGAATCATTTTCTTCCCATTCTTTATCGCGAATACCACTATGGCGAATGTAATAATTGACCAATAGCGTGTCTTTGCCATTGATCGTATCATGTTGCATCAGGGTTTTCTCAACAACTGGCCGAGACTGAGCATAGATTAAGAAGTTATCTCCAACAAAGATATTCGCATCGGGAGCGCCAGAGCTTAATCCGAAAGCTCCTGCTAATTGACCTAACTCACCAAATCCACCACTCGATGACCCTCCGCCGAGGTTAAACATAATCGAACCCGTGTAGGTGATTCGGCTTTTATGCATTAGATCATATATATAGCCAATTAGTGCCCCTATTGCTACCAGAATAACAAGTAACTTCCAGTTGCGTCGAAATACGTTCTTTATCTGCAGAAGGCGCAAGACAACTGCTTTGGGGGAAATCTGATCGGGAGGTAACGGCCGGGTAACGATGCCGTTTGGGTCTATAGCTGGTTTATTTGTAGGCGTCATAGTTTCCTTTAAATTAGTTCCCCACCCGGCTTAAAGCGATAATCAACCCGATTACACTTAACAGCGATGAAATCGTACCTGCTGTTGACGTTAATATCTGTTGGGGGGTCAGCGGCACATTTGTTTTTCTTGGAACGATGATTTCAGCACCTGGCTCAACACGTGGATACACATTGAAGAAAACAAACTTGCGGGTACGATCGACGGAGCCATTGGCATACATGATAAACGATCGCCGGCGTTGTGATTTACTGGTAAAGCCACCGGTTTCTGAAATGTAATCCCGGAAGCCCTGACCAGCCCGGTATTTTACCGTTTTGGGTAATTGTACTTCCCCCTCAACACGTACTGTTTCGAGGAGCTTAGGAATGCGTAAGGTGTCGCCTTCCTGAAGCAAAATATCTTCAGACGAACCTGGTTTTTGCAGGATCTTCTTAAGATTAATATTAATGGACTCAACCGAGTTCGTCGAAATAACTTCGGTCTCAACGACAGATTTTGCCGCACTATTAGCGACGTCTTCGATAGCCTGCTGCTTCCGACGCAATTCTTCAGCACTCAGTTTTACTGGACGAACCAATGTTGCTCCTTCTACATAAGCTTGTGGCGTGAGGCCGCCGGCCTGAGCAACCAGATCTGAAATTTTCTGATCTTTACTAATAATCGCGTACGCACCGGGCAATATTACTTCGCCTGCAACGGTAGCGTAGGTTTGAATGGCGTAGTTAGGCGATCGGCGAACTATGATCTGGTCGAACGGTTCTAAGGTGAAGTTTTTGTTCTCGTCGGAGTTGATTGACAAATCCCGGTTGACATTGAACCGATAGATTGTAGCAATCTGAGCAGATGGAGAACGGGGGTCAACATCCTTTTTTCTACGAACAACTTCAACCAGCGATGCTGCTGCTGATTCTTTCAGACCACCTGTTTGAACAAGTGCATCATTTAGTGTCATATTAGCCATATAAGGCAGGTCAGTATCTACTCTGTTCACCTCACCCTGTACTGAAATTGTTGCTGCCTGAGCTAACTCAAACCGCGACGGAATAATAACCTGATCTTCGCGCTGGAGAGGAATATCTTCCTGTGTACCAGCCATAATAGCAGCCAGGTTTATGGCCAGGTTTTCCATGGCCAAATCTTCACGGGTTCTCAGAATATTGATTCGACCCGTAAAGGCGTCTCCTTTCAACCCTTCGGCAGAGGCAATGAGTTGTTTTAGCGTACGGTTATTATCCAACGAATATTCGCCAGGACGATAAACTGACCCTTCAATAGTTAGTTTATTCTCAAAGCGATTGAGCAATCGTTCAACAGTCACGATATCGCCGTCCTGCATCACAAACGTCTTAAATTCGGGAACAGTTACATCCAGGAATTTTAGTTCGCGATCGGTTAGGCGGGTTACCTGTAGCCGACTTTTATACGCGTTTGACGTAAAGTCGCCTGCATAGAAAAGTAACCGTTCCAGAGTTTCGCCCGGAAGCATTTCGAAAATATTTGATCGTTTAACCGCTCCATTGATTTCAACCCGCTGAATATAGGTTGTAAATCGAATGTTGTCATTATCCTGTAAACGAAAATCATTGCGTTGGGTACCATTTAACAGATAATCATACAGATCGAGCGTGGCCAAAATATGGTTGTTCCGAATGAGTTGAACTTTACGGAATGAACCAACATCGTTAGGTCCACCTGCCTGATAAATAGCGTTCATCACTGTCGACAAACCCGACATAGTGTAGGTGCCAGGCCGTATTGCATCGCCAGTTACGGTTACCCGAATACTACGAATATTTCCTAATGAAACCTCCAGGAACGTATTTTGGGCGCCATACGAAGAGTTGCGTAGCCCCACAAACTTAGCCGACATCCGGCTTATGAGACGTTCTTTCGCTTTATCGACGCTTAAGCCAGATACGAAAATTGGTCCAATACCACTTTGACCTGAAATATAAACGTAGCCTTCTGGCGATACTTTCTGCGAAAAATCACCAGCCGAGTAGCCATACATCTGAATATTCAGTTCATCGCCTGGGCCAACAATATAGTTCCTAGGAGTAGCAATATTCAGGTTTGGCTGAAAGGTTGTGGCCATCGCAGGGTCGTTAAAGAGCGAATAGCCAAATAGTTTCTGGCGTCTCTCGGCCTGCTCACGGAGTTGGGCGCGCTTAACACCTTCTGCTGCAATTTCCTTATCGGTTAATGCTTGCTGAGTGGTGTCCGTTTGCTGCGAAAAATCAGCACCTGTTGGCGTTTGGGTTGTTCCAGGAGTTGCTGTTCGACCATTGGTTGCTCCCTGGCCTGTTCGTTGGTTATTAAGTTGCTGCTGAACACCAGCCGGTAAATTGTTGATATTGACGCCTGCTGGTAATGCTCCTTTGCTACTGCCAGGTAGTGATGATGGCGTACTACTGGGTAATCCAGATGCGGGAGTTGCCCCTGCTCCCGACGATGGGGCAATCTGAGCCTGGGTGGTAAAGCCTGCTATGGATACCAGCAGAGCGGTTAAAATAATACGATTTTTACGTTGTAAACGGGTTGCCACACGTTGAAAAAAAAATAGTGGCAAGACGTGCATAATTGCTGGTTTTTGCATATTTTTAAGATGTCGAACAGCTCGCAAACGATAAGGGCGAATCCCTGTAGTAACGTACCAATATGTTATGTAGTACACAGGACAGTTCAGCCGGCAAAGTAAGCGAACTTTTGTTGGATTATAAATAGTTTCCTCTTGTGCGGTAATTTTTATCCCTGTAACTATACCGGGTATAATTTTTCCGATGTTTGGTTTTTAGGGAGTATGTTATTTAGCCTCCCGATCTAGTCTATTAGTTACTAACTCCTTATGGCAGAATTGCTGAATCAGTCAGTTCAATACAATGAAGACAGTATCCGCTCGCTGGATTGGCGCGAGCACATTCGCCTGAGACCAGGCATGTATATCGGTAAACTTGGCGATGGCTCCGCTGCCGATGATGGTATTTATGTGCTTATTAAAGAAACCATCGACAACTGTATCGATGAACACGTCATGGGTTTTGGTAAAACCATTGAGGTTCGTGTGACAGATCACCGGGTTGAAGTACGCGACTTTGGCCGGGGTATTCCACTGGGAAAAGTTGTTGAAGTCGTCTCTAAAATCAATACTGGTGGTAAGTACGACTCGGGTGCGTTCCAGAAATCGGTGGGGCTTAATGGCGTGGGTACAAAAGCCGTCAATGCCCTGTCTACTTATTTTCGCGTGCAATCGTTTCGGGAAGGCCGTACCGTGTGGGCCGAATTTGAACGAGGTGAACTTAAAAATAAAGGCGAAGATTCGACTACCGAGCGAAACGGTACATTGATCTGCTTTGAACCCGATGACAGTGTATTTAAGAACTTTCATTTCATTCCGCAGTTTCTGGAAAACATGATCTGGAATTACTGCTATCTGAATGCGGGGCTGACAATTGCGTTCAATAAACAGAAATACATTTCGCAAAACGGGCTGCTTGATTTACTTCGCGACAAGACCAAAAAAGATGAAGAGTCGCTCCGGTATCCGATCATCCATCTGAAAGGAAATGATCTCGAAATTGCCATGACCCACGGCAATCAATACGGCGAGGAGTACTATTCATTTGTAAACGGCCAATATACTACCCAGGGTGGTACGCATCTGAATGCCCTGAAAGAGGCTATTGTTGAAACGGTTCGGCGGCACTTCGATAAGAATTATGAAGTATCCGATATCCGGTCGTCCATTATTGCCGCTATTAGCATACGAGTTCAGGAGCCCGTTTTTGAGTCGCAAACCAAAACAAAGCTTGGATCACAAAACATGTCGCCCGAGCCGAACGCCCAGTCTGTCAGTTCATTTGTTAAGGATTTTGTGAAAGAACGCCTGGATAATTATTTGCACATCAATCCCGCTGTTCGCGACGCTCTAAAGAAACGCATTGAACAGTCGGAGCGGGAGCGCAAAGAACTCGCCGGTATTAAAAAATTGGCCAATGATCGTGCCAAAAAAGCAAGCCTTCACAACAAAAAATTGCGCGATTGTCGCAATCACTTGCCTGACTTGAAAGCGGAAGATCGTTACCAGTCAACCCTCTTCATTACCGAAGGAGACTCGGCGAGTGGTTCCATCACAAAATCGAGGAATGTGCAGTCGCAGGCTGTGTTTAGCTTGCGCGGGAAACCTTTGAACTGTTTTGGCCTGACTAAAAAAGTTGTGTACGAAAACGAAGAGTTTAACCTGTTGCAACACGCTCTGGATATTGAAGAAGGATTGGATGGCCTTCGGTACAATCGTATTGTTATTGCCACCGATGCAGATGTTGACGGCATGCACATCCGATTGTTGATGCTAACATTTTTTCTGCAATTCTTCCCCGATCTGGTTCGTAACGGACATTTGTACATTCTCGAGACACCTTTGTTCCGGGTTCGGAATCCGAAAAACCATAAAGAAACCACCTATTGTTATTCGGAGGAGGAAAAACAGGCGGCAACGGATAAATTAATAAAAGGCAGCAAAAAAGTTGAGATTACCCGATTTAAGGGTTTAGGCGAAATCTCTCCTGATGAATTTGGCCTGTTTATTGGCGAAAATATGCGTTTGGAACCCGTGATTATGGAGAAGGAAACATCGGTTCCTAAATTGCTGAGCTATTATATGGGCAAAAACACGCCCGATCGTCAGCGATTCATTATCGACAATCTTCGGATCGAAAAAGATGTAGACGAAGTTGCCTTAGTATAAGCTGTCAGTCAATAGTCGTTACGAGGTCGCCCATGTGATCATTAGGGATTTTAGCCGTTATTTGCAGGCTATACCGCCCTTGGCGACTCACGACTATTGACTGACGATTTTTTTATGACTTTAGAGTCTCTCCGTAACGATATTGACGCCCTCGATGATCAACTGCTGACATTGCTCAATCAGCGGATGGAATTGGTACGTCGGGTGGGCGAATTAAAGCGCTCGACCAATGCTGTTATTTATCGACCCGAACGCGAAAAGCAAATTATTGATCGGCTGCATGAGCAGAATAATGGTTTATTGAACCGGCCTGCCATTGAAGCGATCTTTTTGGAAATTTTTGCTGTATCGCGCAATCTGGAACTCCCCGAACGAGTGGCTTATCTGGGGCCAGAAGGTAGCTTTACCCATCAGGCTGCCGAAAGTCGTTTTGGGGCCATGAGTACCTATATGGCGTTGCCAAGCATTCGGTCGGTATTCGAGAGTGTGGAAACGGGCAGAGTACGCTTCGGGGTTGTTCCCATTGAGAACAATCAGGAGGGGGTTGTTGAGGAAGCGATTGATTTGCTCCTCGAAAAAGACCTGCGTATTGTTGCGGAAATTAAGATTCCGGTACATTTTACGTTTGCCACACAGGCCGAAAGCCTGGCCGATATTACCCATATTTATTCGAAAGACATCGCATTTCGGCAGTGCAGCCAGTTTTTGAATGACTATTTCGATGGATTGAAAGCGGAGCTTGTGCCCGTTGAATCAACATCGAAAGCGGCAAAACTGGCTTCACAGCATCCTCATACAGCGGCTGTGTGTTCAGGTATCGCTGCCAAGTTATTCGATGTGCCTGTCTTGTTCGACAATATTGAAGATAGTGATCTGAACCGGACACGATTCCTGATTCTGGCAAAAGATTTTGTGAATCAGCCGAGCGGCCATGATAAGACCACGCTCATTGCCCGATTACCGAATACGCAATCGCCGGGTGTATTGGCCGAATTTCTTCAGGAGTTTAACTCCCGAAATATTAACCTCACTAAAATTGAAAGTCGCCCTTTACGGGAAGGAGCAACCTTCAAATACTGGTTTCTGCTCGAATGTGAGGGGCACGCCAATGACCCTGATTTACAGGAAATCCTGAACCACCATGCTGCCGAGGTAAAACTCCTGGGAAGTTATGTTCGGGTTTCTTAATTGTCTTATCAATAGACGAATACAAGAGCATGTATGGGCACCTCTCTGAACTGGAGGGGTGTTTTTTGTAATCTGTTATCTGGTTAGTAACCAATAAAAAATAGGGCGTTAGCCCGTTAACTTTTTGGCGAAAAAATAGCTTATAGAGGTATGGAAGCGAACGAAAAAACCGATCGAATTATCGATGCCCGTATGAAACTCAAACGTAGGTTTGAGGAAAAAATGGCCATGACCCCTTCCTTGACGGATGAAAAGCCACGTGGCTCAGGTCCGGTGAATCGGCATGGTATGCCAGCAATTCCAGTAGGACAGACGGTTACGACCAAATGGCCTGTGTTGGACCTGGGGTATCAACCAAGTATTCCGCTCGATAAGTGGCAGCTTAATATAGATGGCGAAGTGAATCATCCAATCCGACTTAAATGGGAAGATTTGATGGCACTACCACAGGTGGAAGATACAAGCGATTTTCATTGTGTAACTACATGGTCGCGATTGGATATTCCCTGGGTCGGCGTACGTTTTATGGACCTGGCTGCCTTAGTCGATCCCAAAGGGTCAGCTACCCACATCATGTGTTATGGATATGATGGCTATTCTACGAACGTTTCGCTTGAAGAGGCTCTCAAATCCGATGTTCTGCTGGTTCATACTGCCGACGGCAAGCCGTTAACACGCGAGCATGGCGGACCGCTTCGCATGATAACACCGCAATTGTATGCCTGGAAAGGCTCTAAGTGGATAAAACGGATTGAGTTCTTAGCCAAAGATCAGCTTGGTTTCTGGGAGGAGCGTGGTTATTCGAATACGGCCTATCCGTGGCGTAATGATCGCTATTCTTGAGATCATACAAAACAAAAAAGATTCTCTAGAATCAGACGTTATTATTTATAAACAGGTACGCCCCGATGGGAGCAAATGTTATAGAACTTCACTATAAACATTTGCTCCCATCGGGGCGTACCTGTTTATAACCTAATTTTATTTCACTAGCTCTAGAAGTAGCTCCGGCTCATTAGTGGTAATGTAATCGATTTTCTGATCCAGAAACCATTGAAGGGTTGAGCGGTCGTTTACTGTCCAGGCGTTCGTGGTCAGATGGCGTTGTTTGGCATCCTGCAACCAGGCTTCGTTCTTTTTCAGAACCGAAAAATGATAATCAAAGCCCGTGAGTTTATCCGCTGCTAGTTGCTCCGGTGATTTATCGCCATTGAGGTAGGAGACCTGCGCTACAGGATCTAAATCCTTCACTTTTTTACAGACATCGTAATCGAAGGCAATATAATCGACCCAAGCCTGTGCCCTTAGGTGATGAACCATGTCGACCACCCGCTCAGTCAAGGCCATCGACCGTCCCGTTTTTGAGGTTTTTATCTCTAGAATCAGCCGGGTTCGGTTCTGCTTCATGCCTTCCCGCAAGTACGACTCTAACGTTGGCAAAGGCTCCCCGTTGCTTAGCTTAAGTTTTGCTAAATCAGCGGCAGATGTCTTCTCTATCTCAATGCCATCCATTGCTGGATCGTGATGAATGAACATGACCGAATCGGACGACATGTGCACATCAAACTCACTCCCCATGCAGCCTAACTTGACCGCGTTGTTTAACGACGTTAGAGAATTTTCAGTCGTACCACTTTGCTTCCAGGCACCACGATGGGCAATTACTTGATTTCGAATAAATTCATCCTTAACCAGCCGAAAGGTATCTAGTAGCGCTCCTTTGGCACTCTGACCTTCAACAATCAGATCATACCAACGTTCGGAAGACTTCGTTGCCGAGGATTTGATGGACAACTGATTCGCTTTATTCACGCTAAATAAAGCCGCATTCGGCCCGCGTAGCGTAAATCGGCTGATTGGCTCTTTTGACTGAATCGTGCCGATAACCAACTGGGTTGGCGAATAGGTATAATTCGAAAGAGACAGGACTGATTGAGCCATGCTGACTACAGCTCCGTAGTAAGCCATGAAAGCGAAGCCGATTAGCTGAAGGAGCGTTTTTTTCATGAGTTGAGATGCTGAATGAGTAGCGGGTTTACGCTTTTTTGCCTTCTTCAATAAATCCATAGCAGAGCATATGGCAGATTGTCATCTGGGCATCTTCAACCCGGCCATAATGTTCATCCTGAATAGTAATCGACTCATGGGCTATTTCAGCTAATTTACCCCCTTTGCCTCCTACAAGAGCGATGGTTGTCAAGCCGTTGTCATTGGCCCATTGAACAGCTTTTACCACATTGGGTGAATTGCCGCTCACACTGAGCGTTAATACCAGATCGCCGGGACGGGCGTAGTTCTGGAGCTGGCGAAGATAAATGTCTTCATAGGCGTAATCGTTGCCCAACGCTGTAATCCATGAAACACTTTCGTTTAGCGAGGTACACCGAAAGCGTTTGCCCATCGTATCGGATGCACTTTTGCCGAGGTCGGTGATGAAGTGCGACACATTGGAAGCACTACCGCCATTGCCGAAAGCAAACAATTGCCGATCGTCTTCCCAGCATTGTTTAATGAGGTTGATGAGGTGTTCTACCCGATCAATGGGTATTGCTTCGTAGGCCGCTTTCTGACGATCCAGGTAATTTTTGAAATAAGTCTGATTCATAAAGTATAGTGGGTAATATATAATGAGTAATGAAAAATGTATAATGGGGTATTGAGCATAGTATTATTCATTTTTCATTAATTCTAAGGCGCCAACAGGTACGGCATCTTCACCCAGTTTAGCTAGTAAGACGATGGATGGCGGCTGAAATGATTTCATGACAAAGCGAGGGAGAGCCTGTCGGACTGCCGCACGCAAGGGCTCGCCAATGAGTGAAATGCCCCCACCTAATACAATGGCATCGGGATGAAACAAATGGATTACGTGCGAAAGGGCGAGGGCCACCACCGACCCAATCTGCTCAATGAGCATTCGGGCAACGGGGTCACTGGCTTCGTACGCAGGGTGCAGAAACCGGGCTTCTTTACCCTGATCGCCATGGGTATGAGCTTGCTGAACGGCTATTTTTAAGGCCGAATCATCGGGAAGTTGGGGAAGTAGGTCGCGAATTTGTTTGTCGACAGCCCAACCCGATACGGTTTGCTCAACGGTTTGCCCTGGTGACGAATCGCCTGGTGGCACGAGCCACAAATGACCAATTTCGGCTTCACCGGGTAAAGCGCCGTGATAAAGGTGCCGATCAACGACCATACCGCCACCAACGCCACTGCCCAGCGTAACATAAAAGACCCGGTTGAATCCGGTAGCTACACCACGACGGGCTTCTCCAAGCGCGGCTACATTGGCGTCGTTTTCGATGCGTACCAATGCCCCCGGTGCCTGCTCCCGCAGCCAGCTGCCCAAGTCAAAGCCTGACCAGCCTGCAATTTGATGGGAAGTCGCAATTTTACCCGTTTGCCAATCGACAGGGCCGCCAAAGCCTACGCCAATTGACTGAGGAGTTTCGGGAAGCTGCTGGATAGTGCTTGCAATTTGCGTCAGAATACCTTCTGCACCCTGTGCCGGGTCAATCGCGAATCGAAAACGTTGGTTAATCTGGCCAGTTATGTCGCCTGTCACCAATTGTAATTTCGTGCCGCCAATTTCAATACCAAGATTCATGCGGCAAAGATAATCGGTTGTTTCAGGTTTCAAGTTCCCTATTTATGAACAACGCGCGCCTTGAAACAATAAAAACTTAACTAGAGATTATCCTTTTTTCATGGTTGCCCGACCCAGATAGATTTCGTCACCCTTGAGTGAAATCGTTGTGTAAAAATTGTAGCCGTTCTGCACATAGCGAACCATTACCTGGTTCGTCTGGCCCGATCGGGCGTAGGCTTTCGTAGCCGCGACTAGAATCTGGTCTCCATTGACAATGGCTCGTACAAAAGGCAAATCATGCGTTTTTAGCTGATTGGCGTTGTATTTCAACCAGGTTTGCCCACCGTCATACGAACAGTCGGTGGCTTCATTCAGGTACGTTTCCCGGCCATTGAACATGTCGCTATGATGCTTGAAGAGCCGCCAGAGTCCATGAACGTAGTGTTCATAGCAGGCATAATTTCGATCATTGCCAAGTCCTTTCTGGTTTGGGTCAGTAGGAGAGGGCTGGTCGGGGGTAAGGTCATTCTGATCGTCCCAGAACAGCGCGCCATAAGCTCCGGTGAACCAGTAAAAAATGCCCATTCCTTCGGCCACAGCAGGCGGAGCGGCATGTTCTGCCTTACCGCTATTCGGAAGTTCGCTTTGAGTATTGAACAACCAGTGCCAGGCAATACGCTTTTTGGGCGAAAGTTTCATGTTAACCTCCTGCTCACCCAGCAAAGCCGCTAACCAATGCCGATCATTGTCGCCGGTATGCTTAATGGTGTAATCAAAGTCAGGGTAAACGTAATATGTGCCAGGCATTTGAAAGTCAGCATAATCGCCGAATGACTTACCCAGAATATCGTCAGACATACCTCGTTGCCGACTAGTTGCTGTATGTTGAGCCGGTGTTGTCCATAGCCATTCTGGTCCCGCTTTATAATCTTCGGCTCGTGAATAGCCTACGCTGTTATGTAGCACTGGAGCAATAGAGCCAACCAACGTTTGTGGACTGGAGTTTTCCTTGATCGTTTTGATCATGTAAGTGTACAGATTTGCCTGCTCCTGCCGATTACTCATATTGGCCCCATCATTTTCAATATCCAGCACGATTAGTCCATACGTACTCTTCCAGGCAGCAGGGCAATCCCCGAAATTTGAGCAACTTCCCTGTAACTCCGAAGATGCCTGAAAAAGCGTGTTCCGATTGAGTGGAGCTGATGGGTTCGCCCGATTAGGCAGTACTCGGTAAATGGTTTCGCTCGCCTTGTCGCTATTTTGAGCCCAAGCCAAACCGAATGCATCCCTGAAATAATTCTGATAAATAATCCAGGTTCGTTGACTTAGATTAAGGGTACTTTTCCAGCCTTTAGCCGGAAAACCATCCCGCCAGATTTCAACATTAGGGACCATCCGGCTCGACTCGACCGCCGAAAAGCCACGCCGGAAAATTTTCGACCGATCCTGTTGTACGTGCAGATTCCGACCAGCTCCACAGAACATGAGGGTTTTCGTGCTGGGCAGGGTAAAATCACTCACAATATCCAGACTATAATACCCTTTTCGGGTACTAGGTGTGAAGCGGGAGCGCGGTGTTGCAATTAGTTGTGTTGGAGCAGGCAAAGCTCCCTGTAGTTTTATGGCAATTGGTTCGGGCATGGCCGGACGCGAAAACCAATAGCCTAAACCAGCCACACCAGCCGTTAAACTTAAGAGAAGCAGTTTCATGTTGAGTTTCAAGGAGCTATAAGGCTAGTAGGGCTGCGTAATGATACGCAGCCCCCTGAATTTTGCGAATAGAACAGCGATTACTATTCCTGATCAATATACCGTTTCGTGATCGGCTGATAAGAGTCGATGCGCCGGTCGCGGAGATATGGCCAGGTAGTACGGTATTTTTCCGATAATGCCAGATCAATGGTTTGTACGTGCACCAGTTCCTGGTCGTGAGGAGCCAGATACAGTAATGCCCCAAACGGATTAGTAACGAACGAGCCACCCCAGAATTGCTGGTCAGCTTCGCGTCCGACCCGGTTTACCGATACGACGTGGACGCCATTGGCAATAGAATGACTACGCTGAATCGTTTGCCAGGCATTGTACTGCTCTTCGTTTTGCTTAGGATCGGGTTCGTTCGTATCCCAACCAATAGCGGTCGGGTAGAAGAGAATTTCGGCACCCATCAACGATGTGATGCGAGCAGCTTCCGGATACCACTGATCCCAGCAGATAAGGACGCCAATCCGGGCAAATTTTGTATCGAAAACCTTATAGCCCAGATCGCCGGGCGTAAAGTAAAATTTCTCGTAGTAACCTGGATCATCGGGAATATGCATCTTCCGATATTTCCCTAAATAAGACCCGTCTGCATCCAGAACGGCCGTTGTGTTGTGGTATAAACCATGCGCCCGCTTTTCAAAAAGAGACGCTATAATGACGACACCTAATTCACCCGCCAATGAGCCTAAACGGTCGGTTGTTGGACCGGGAATTGCTTCGGCTAAGCTGAAATTATGGTGATCTTCGACATCGCAGAAATAAAGAGAGGTGAATAATTCCTGCAAACAAACAATCTGAGCCCCTTTTTGAGCGGCTTCACGAATGCCATTGATGGCTTTCTGAATGTTGGCCTCGACATCTGCCGAGCAACTCATTTGTACTAAACCGATATTGACGTTCTTAGACATGGGGCAAAAATAGGGTGTTCTTTATGAACAGACCCCATTGGCAACAAAAAGCTTATCGGGTGGGTTCGGAGCTGGTTTCAAGTTCAAGGTTCAAAGTTTCAGGTTTCAGGTTTGAAGTCTGGCAACTGTCCACGAACTTTAAACCTGAAACTTTGAACCTGAAACAAAAATGACGTCGCGCCGAACCTTCTTAAATACCACTATTCTTACGGGGATAACCGCTTCTATTTCGCCCAATACACTGCTTACGGCAACTCGCCCAGCTAAAGATCGACTTGGGGTTGCATTAGTTGGGCTAGGTTATTACAGTACTGATTTACTGGCTCCTGCTTTACAGAAAACGAAGAATTGTTACCTGGCTGGTATTGTGACAGGAACCCCCGAAAAGGCTGAGAAGTGGAAAAAGCAGTACAACATTCCTGATAAGAATATCTATAACTACCAGAATTTCGATCAGATCGCAAACAATCCTGATATCGACGTTGTGTATGTAGTGTTGCCTCCGTCTATGCACGAAGAGTATGTGGTGCGGGCAGCTAAAGCGGGTAAACATGTGTGGTGCGAAAAGCCAATGGCCGTCACAGCAAAGGAATGTCAGAATATGATTGATGCCTGCGCGAAAAATAAAGTGTCGTTGTCGATTGGTTACCGATTGCAGCATGAGCCTAATACGCAGGAATGGACAAAGGAGCTTCGGGCTGGTAAAATCGGTAAGATATTGATGGTCAGTTGTTCGGCAGGCTATTATGATAATCGGACTACCCATTGGAAGCAGAAAAAAGAAATGGGCGGGGGCGTTATGTACGATATGGGGGTGTATGTGCTACAGGGAGCCAGGCTGGCCACTGGCGAGGAACCTATTGCAGTTACAGCTCAGCAGTATACCTCACGTCCTGATGTCTATAAAAATGGTCTGGACGAAACGTCGATGGCGCAACTTATTTTTCCGAGTGGAGCACGGGCTGCTGTTCAGACGAGCTATGGTATGAATATGAATTTCTTGAATGTAACAGGCTCAAAAGGTACCTTAATGATGGAACCTTATTCGGC
This sequence comes from Spirosoma litoris, assembly GCF_054776755.1. Lineage (NCBI taxonomy): Bacteria > Pseudomonadati > Bacteroidota > Cytophagia > Cytophagales > Cytophagaceae > Spirosoma > Spirosoma litoris. The sequence continues at coordinate 428,256 of NZ_BAAHBI010000010.1, forward strand.
ATATAATGGACAGAAAGGAATCTGGAGTAACGGAGGAAAGATTGAACATCCCTATGAGGTGCCCTGGCAGCAAACAAAGCAAATGGACGACGATGCCGAAGCGATTATGAACAAGAAACCGATGCTGGCACCCGGCGAAGAGGGCCTCCGCGATATAAAAATTGTTGAAGCGATCTATCAGGCTGCACGAACGGGTAAAGAAGTGAAAATAGTTTAAGCTATATATGTTTCAAGTTTAATGTTCCATGTTTCCTAATTTGGCATAACGAACTGAAACATGGAACATTAAACCTAATACTATTGGATTTGTATGTTAATTATGTTTTAGTTGGAATATATAAAGTCGGTTGGTGTGTTTGGAGGAGCGTATGCTTTTCGCTTATTTCGCCTGTCAACCCCGTTTGCCCATGCAACCCGCCGATTTTACCCGCCTTCCCGCCGAGCAACAACTCGACACCTTGTATTTCACTGGCGACATTCTCGCCAATCGTTATGAAGGTGAGAACATCTTTCTTCTATACAATCTACAGGATTTCTACGTCGAACTCCGGTACGATGCCTATAACAACAAGCTTCATCAGGTTAGTGCTTTTCGGGATACCACTAAATTGGAGCCGTATCTTCCCTATCTATCGGTTTAAATGTTGTTAGTAGAGTCAGTTTTAAAACACCGTACTGGCAATTGCTATTTCCTTTTTAGCCTTGCCATTAGGGATGGGTCTGGCTGTTCCGGCCATGACAACCGGCACTCTGGCCACCGTTGATCGTAGTCGTTCGGGTATTGCTTCGGCTGTGCTGAACACTACTCGGCAAACAGCTGGGGCTATTGGTGTAGCCGTGTTTGGCGCGATGGCAACGGGCGGCCCTGCGGACATTGTTCAGGCAATTAAAACCAGTTCAGTTAGCTCTGCGGTGTGTGTATTGCTGTATACCTGCCTTGTGTTGAAGTACCTAAAGAATAATTAATAGAGTTGGAGACGGCTCTGGTTAGAAACGCAGGAGTTTAGGATTTATAGGAAAAGGTTCTCCTAACAGCACTCGCTTTAAATATGAGCACACAAGCCGATTCCTGGCAGGCCCGCGCCGAACTATTTCAAAAACTTCACCAACGAACAGGAATTTTCGTCGTTCCTAACCCTTGGGATGCGGGCTCGGCACGAGTGCTGGAAAGTCTGGGCTTTGAAGCGCTGGCAACAACAAGTGCTGGTCTAGCCTACGGCCTTGGAAAACCAGATGGACATGCTTCCATAACTCGGGAAGAAACTCTACAGAACGCCCAAAGTATCGTTAGAGCAACTCGGTTACCCGTAGCTGCCGATTTGGAAAATGGCTATGGCGACTCTCCATCTAGCTGTGCCGAAACGATTCTATTGGCTGCTGGAGTAGGGCTTTCTGGCGGTTCCATTGAAGATGCAACTGGCAGACCCAGCGATCCAATTTATCCCTTCGAGCTGGCCGTTGAGCGGGTTAAGGCTGCCGTTGAAGCTGCGCGAAGTTTACCATATCCATTTACACTGACGGCAAGAGCCGAGAATTTGATTTATGGTCGGCCTGATCTTTCCGATACAATCAGACGTCTGGAAGCCTTTGCCGATGCGGGCGCTGATGTGCTTTTTGCACCCGGTTTAAAAAGCAAAGAAGAGATTCAGGCCGTTATAAAGGCAGTACACCCACGTCCTGTAAACGTGATTATGGGCCTGTCTGGTGGTAATTTTTCGCTGGACCAACTTGCCGAATTAGGCGTTAAGCGGGTGAGTGTAGGTTCGTCATTGGCTCGGGCAGCCTATGGGGCACTTTTCCGGGCGGCCGAGGAAATTCAACAAAAAGGTACGTTTAGTTATGCTAATGAAGCGAAACCCTATGCCTATATGAATAGCCTGTTTACAAACGATGCGCAGAATGATTAGTGCTTTGTTAAACTAGATTCTATTGATTCTGCTAGTTTCTCTTTTTTTATTGCATTGATAATCAGATGCTAAGATTTAGTCAGAGTCAAAGGGTCTATAGTGACTAAATGGGATTAGTACTAGCCTAATTCAACAACTGCTTCTTAAATTGATTCGGACTTACGCCCGTTTCTTTCTTAAAAAGCCTTGAAAAATATGGTAGATTTTCGAATCCCAACGTATAGGCAATTTCGGATACGCGCTGATCTTCGCCTTTTAAACGATTTTTTGCCTCATTGATCAAGTGAATATGAATCAGTTCAATGGCCGTTTTGCCGGTTTCCTGCTTCAATAAATCACTTAAATATCGGACTGACAGATTGAGTTGAGATGCTACCGAATGTACCGTTGGTAGGCCATTCGTTTGGAGCAGGCCCTTTTGTGAATAGCTCGTTAAGATATCGTTGAACCTGGAAACCGTATTGCCCGACAACTCAGTCCGGTTGATAAATTGTCGTTTGTAAAAACGTTGAGAATACTTCAGGATAGAGTCAATATGGGTCAGGATAATGTCGCGACTATATTCATCGGTAATGTTGTTGTACTCGGTTTCAATTTTTCGATAAAGATCCCAGATGATTGCTTCCTCTCTGGGCGATAGATGCAGCGCTTCATTCGTTTCGTAGTCGAAGAAACCATATCGGTTCATCTCATCATGTAGCGGAGAGCCTATTAGGAAGTCTTCGTGAATAAACAGATTGAAACCAGTTTCCTCAAATTGTAGGTCTTTAAATTCGATGACCTGACGAGGCTTTACAAATAATAACGAGCCATTCTCGTGGTCATACTTGGTACGACCATACTTAATAATCCCCGATTTCAGCTTTTTGAAACCGATCATGTAGAAATCGCTGGTAAAGGCTTCATCGCCGAGCGAACATTGACCATTACAGTCTATAAGGACAATCATCGGGTTTTCGGGTGGTGGAAAACCGTTGGATGTCAGGAAATGGCTCAAACTTTTATAATGCTTCATACTGGTAAAGATGTAACACAAATTACACCGGTAAAAGCGCAACTTGTGTTACAAATAGATGAAAAACTACGATTAATGACCATGTGCGGCTGTTGATACCTCGCTCCATTGATCCCATTCGGCTATACGTCCGGCATAAACCTGTTTGACCCAGGGAAGCGCTTTTTTACCCAGAAACAACCGAAGTGGTGGATTTTCGGCATCAATCAATTGTAGGACCGCATCGGTCGTCGATTCTGGATAACCATAATCATCGTCGGTAGTGCTGGCCGCAAAAGCTGCTTTTACCCCTTCGTATTCCTGCATCGGTGCTGTATGAAAGGCAGAAGCGCCACCCCAATCTGTCGAGAATCCATTGGGTTCGATAAGCGATACGTGGATACCGAACGAACTTACCTCGGCCGCTAGCGATTCGCTCAAGCCCTCTACTGCATATTTGGAGGCATTGTAAAGGCCAAGTACTGGAAGCGTTACCACGCCTAATACACTGGATACCTGTACAATATGACCATGACCTTGCTTCCGCATAACGGGTAAAACAGCTTGGGTTAGCCAGAGCAAACCAAAGAAATTGGTTTCGATCTGGTCACGAGCTTCTTGTTCGGTGGTCTCTTCAACACTGCCAAATAGGCCATAGCCAGCATTGTTGATGAGTACGTCGATCTGGCCAAAATGGTCGGTTGCCTTTTGTATCGCAGCGAAATCGGCAGCCCGGTCATTGACGTCTAGTTTAATGGGGAGTATGGCGTCGCCATATTGATCAATTAGATCGCTAAGGGAATTTATATCACGAGCCGTAGCAACCACTTTATCTCCACGTTGTAAAAAGGCTTCGGCCCAGATTTTGCCAAAACCACGCGAAGCACCTGTAATGAAAATTGTCTTTGACATTGTTGTGTTGGTTTATTGTCAGGACAAAAGTAGCGGGTGGATCGCCGGAGAATTTATACGAAAGTAGGGAAGAATGATACAGTTATACGACCGTCTGAGCAGTAGGATAGGGTAAGTTGAAAAAACTCTAATGGATTAATTCGGTTAACGTATGAGGAGCATACAAGCCTGGAAACTTGGGAGATACTGTTTGCCCAAAGTCATCTGATTATTCTTAATTATCTGAAAACAACCAACGTTATGAGCGAGAAAAATGTGAAAAAAGTAGCCAGAGTTTTTCTGGGAGGTGCGTTAATTTTTGCAGGCATCAGTCACTTGACGTTTGCCCGAAAAGCATTTAGAGCCCAGGTCCCTGATTGGGTTCCACTGCCCAAAGACGATACAGTTGTCTATTCGGGCTTAGCTGAAATTGCGCTGGGTAGTAGTTTGGTGCTAACCGACGAAGAGCACCAGGAGGCTGTTGGGAAAGTAGCAGCTGCGTTTTTTACGGCTGTTTTCCCTGGCAACATTTCTCAGTTTACGAATGAGCGAAGTGCGTTTGGGTTAGATACAGACCTGAAGCGATTTGTGCGCTTGTTCTTCCAGCCTGTCCTTGTCGGCTGGGCATTGAAAAGTACCGAAACAAACTAAACCCAGGAGTTAGGCAAATTAAATTCTGTTCTGTTTGCTCCTGGTCGGATTTGCCCGTTTTAGAGCAAACAGAAACACAGTGGAACTGGATAGTTTATGAAAACAGTCGGCTAAAACGATTTGTTAAATTCGAACTTTCTGCCGAACCTGTTCAAGCCATATAGTCCGGCCTTCGCAATTCCAGTGAGTATCGCTTTTCAGATAGGGCGATGGCGTTGCGCGTTTGAACAAATCGTATGTGTTAATGTAAGGGACGACCAATTTAGGGTTGTTCTGAACTCGTTCAATCAGGTGATTGTAATCGCTTCGATTCGTCTCTAGGATACTGGCCTTGTTCGGAATAATGGACAAATACACCTCATCGAACCCTAACTGCCGATAGCGGTTAGCGACCGCATTTACACTGTCGACCAGTGTGTTCACTTCCTGATCGCTCAGTTCCGAAAACGAAGAAAGAAGTTTCTGGGTAGTATCTGTGTCCATTTTAAGAAACAGATTTTGCTTGTCTTTCGATAAACTCACTTTTGAGTTCGTTCGATCAAACCAGTTGAGCGTTAGACTCGCTTTAAGCTCTTTAAACCAAAAAGCCCAGTCCTGACTAAACAAGGTCGATTCAAGGCGCTCTTCTATATCCGTCCGGTGAAGATCATCTGAAATCCGCTTGCGAAGCGACGGTTTGGTTTGACCTAGTTGGGTAGTATCTTTTTCAACAATAAATTCGATGATTGGAATAGCCAGATGTTCGCGAAAATGGCGTTCAACAGTTTCAATGATCAACACATTCCGTTTTTCTGGATTGAGCTGTATTCGTTGTTGGTTGTACCAGGCTACACGTTGAAAATGACTCACTTGGAAATCCGATTGACTCAGTCGCTGAGGTTCCGTAAAACTGTCGCCAATGAGGTATAGTTGAGTCGATGCGGTATCGCTTGATCGATGCGATGGAGCGCAGTTGGGCTGGGCCATTTTAAATTGGGGCAATGCCGAAAGACGGTATAAATCCCCAAATCGATAATCGTCGGCAATGAACCCAATTTCATAAAGCCAATGCGATATTGTGCTCGAGAGGCCACCTCCCCATAGGACGAGTGCAAACAGTAAGATAGTGTAGCGAAAAAAACGCATAAGGTTTTGGGCAAAGATTTGTGGCTTGGAACAATCGGTTTTGTACGCTGTTCGTTGCCCAAAACTTTGCTATCTAAGTCGAATACTAAAGAGTAGAACGGCTTGTTGGGCACCACTCAAAATATATAATTCGTTGGTTCGCTCATCAAATTGAAGCGCCACCGGAAAATCACTAGGAATAGGCCGCTCGCCTACAATTCGCCCGTTTAGGTCATACAGCGTTGTAAATCCTCCCGATTTAACACTGATCAGGTCAATACCTGCACCCAGGCGATGATAGCGCACATTGTTACGGCCCGATTGCAAGGCCCGTACATCGAACAAGCGTTGTCCTTGTTGGTTCAGTATGGTTACTTCTGTATCTGTTGTTCGTAAGAGCAACCAGTTCGTTTGATCTTCGTCTGGAAAAAGTCGGAACGATCCTCGCCGAACCGGTCTATATAACTGAGTTCGCTTGGCAACCAATCCATTGGAGTTTATTGAAAGTAGTTGACCTTCATCGGCAATTGTCTGAATCAAGGATTGACCTATTGGTAACAGGGCTGGCCCAATGAATTTAATTTCGGGCTCTTCTTCGTTGGTTCGTTCAATCCGACTAGGAAAATGCGGGTATTCACTGCCATTGTCACGCCAGTAATTTAAGGTGCCATCGGCCTGCATTCCCAATACATTCATGCCTGCGGGTGTGGCCAGCACTTGAAAAGGAAGTTGTAATGACCCTTTATGGGGTGCCGTCATGATACGAATGAAAGCTCGCCGTTGCCGATCTAGGGCATAGATATGCCCGTCTTCATGAGCAGCCAGAGCGACCAGATTCCGCTGTAGACTTCCCCGTGGCTTGGCCAAATAAGACGGATCGAGACCTTTGGGGAGAGGAATCGCCTGAAGAGCAACTTGCTTACTAATCCGTACTGGATCAGCAACATAAAGCGTCTGATCAGTCATAAACAGATATTGCAATCGCCCATTGTTCAGAAAATCGACTCCCAATGCGTTACTACGAATAGGTCCATCGGTATTGTTCTGCACAATCTTGTCGCCTTCTGGCGTTACCAGCACAAATTGGCCGGCGTTGTTTTGCGCATAAAACTGAGCTGAACTGTCGATTAGGTTGCCGGTTACAATAGGGGCTGCAATCAGAGGGGCATTGAACTCCGTTCTTTTCCGGAGTAATAATTTATTGAGAACCGCCCGGCTGGCCCGGCGGGTAGTGCGGCCCAAAATAACTGTCGATTGAATGTTCTCGTTTCCATAACTGGCTTGATACGCCATGTTTTCCAGATTCGACAGCGAGGTGCTACCCGTAGCTGGATCAACCTGATCGAGCAGGTTTTGCCAGGCCAGAGGCCAGGTTGCTGGTACGGTTGTCTGTGCCCGGTTCAGCCGAACGAAGGCTGTAAAGTTGGCAGGGCGCAACGTGGTGTTTAGTAATTCCGCTTGCCGACCATCCGCTGTCCAGACCGCTCCTCGCTGAACCTGCTGCAGGTAATCCTGCATCGCTTCCTCATTGTTAGCGACGATTAATGAAGAACCATGCTGCGTAATCCAACTTTGCGAAAACCCAGAAAATAAACTACTAAATAGAGACGCAGGCAGTTCGGGCACAGTCAACAATAAGAGTTTATGGCCTAAATATTCTTTAAGGAGCGTAGGCGCTTTGGCACCAGCCCGGTAGGCTATCTGCTGATAGACAGTAGCCAATTGTTTGCCATTTTGAGAGGTTAGAACGAGAACTTGCCGAAGAGAGCCAGTAGGTGATTCAAGCCGACATAATAATAAGTCGCTACCTAAGGTTTGATAAAGCGCCTTTGTCGAAGGCTCAATCTGGTCGAATCGATCCCGTAGAAAATCGCTGGATGCTGACCCCAGCAGTTTGCTTAACGAACGACCAAAACGAGGGGCATCGCTGATACTAATGTGATAAAGCGTAGCCGTTGATTGCGGAATGAGATTCGCGTGTTGAATACGCTGGGGAGTTTGATCGGCAAATAGGGCAGCTACATCGCTCCGAGCGCCAATTTTATCGACAGCGTACCCAATCAGGTGTGAGCGCGAAGCTGATTGTCGGAACTGCAGGTTTAACTCTTCGGGTAGGAATAACCGAACCAGTGAGCCTACATTACTGAATAACGATTGGAGTACGTCGGGCCGAACGGAAACAACAGCCAGATGATCATCATCAACCCGAAAATCGGTCTCATCCTTCGTTAGTTTTAGCGATTGGTGCATTCGTTTGGCTACGTTCTCGATCAGAATTCCTGATACGCTACCGACCAGAAAACCATCTGTCAGAATAAAGGAGCCAATCGGTTCATTCATCCTGGAAACAAAATCCAGGATTTTTTCGCCCGCAAATGTATGATTCAATACCCGGTACTGTCGTGGATCGGGCTTGGTAATTCGAGTTAGAAATGCCTGATCTTTATCGCTTAACGGAATGTAAAAAACGAATTCAAGTGTCGTTTTAGAAATCGAGTGGAGGGAGTAACGAATGGTTCGGCCCTTAACAAACTGCAATACCGTGGCCGAGTCGGCAGTTGCATATAGGAATCGATCCAGACGTTGACGGGCTTCATCAAAAACGGGTATCTGCCTTAGCGACATTTCGGTACGCAAGGATTGCGCCGAAACAGTGTCCTGTAAGCGATCGCTGGATAAGATCATCAACGCTCCTGGCGGTACCAGTGAGCCAACCGTACGAGTTACTGGAAAGAATTGTCGGTAGCCCCACCAGCCAATAGCTAGCAGCAACAACGCACCGATACCGATCCAGAGAGTTCGTTTCATTTAAATGTTATATAGTTGTGAAGTTATATAGTTGTACGGTTATATAGTTGTAAAGTGAACTTCACTAATCACCCAACTGTATAACCGTACAACTATATAACTTCACAACTATTTTTATTTCCCCCACATCGCATTCGCGGTTTCGGGGAAAGGCATGGTTACTTCGGGTACATTGGCGGCTATCCGGTTTGCCCATTCAACACCTTGCATCAGCGAATGATCCTGGTTACTGACCTCGTATTTCCAGGCACCAAAACGACCTCGGGAGTAGATTCCGAACGGCTCGAGCTGGGGTAAAACGGCTTTTAAAATGCCATCTCGTTCAACCGATGGCGTTGGATAACCATAATCGAACGCCATGTGGAAGGTCGAAATCACATCGTCGGCCGATTCAATCAACTGGTCTTCAATAAGCGCGCGGATCGTATCGTCAATCAATGTTTCCCGATTAACGGGCTTCGCCGATGATTCACTCGTTTCGGTCATTAATGACCAGTGTTCATTGATATCAGGAACGTTATTCGGGCTGTAGTTTGAGAATACCGTAACTCGATAATAAGGGCTGTTATATTCCGGGAAATACATCCAGCACATGGTTTTCAGGCTTTCTTTAGGTTTCCCTTTTAAGCCAATGCCGACTACATTGGTCGATGAGTGTTTGAGACCCTGTGCCGTTTGTACTGTTTCTGGCGACAGTCCTTCTACCCGTTGCGTGAACAAATCGAGGGGCATGGTACTCATCAGGTGCTCATAGTGAATTTCTTCGCCACTGGCCAGTACTATCTTTTTCTCAGGCCCAACTACCTTTTCGACGGTAGCATTCAACTTAACATACTCCCGGCCAATAAGGTCGCCAACTGCTTCCCAAATACCACCGGTGCCTCCTTGTTTGGGGAACTGAAATGTGCTGTTGGGACCCCACGAAAAATCGTCCTGATCGAAGATGATGTTTTTCGTGACTCGTTGCAGGTCGGTAACGGCTACGCGTTCGCCCACCCAAACGGCATTCATGTCTTCGGGCGGATAGGCCCACACTTTAAAGTTATAGGGAAACATAAACGTTTCGGCCAGACCAGGACCAAACGTCGCCAGAATCCACTCCCGGAAGTTGGCGGGCTTCCGGTTGGTTGGAAATTTATAGTTGTGGATAATACCTTCAAGGCATTTCCACATCGTTTCTGGGGTCAGGTATTTAATGTTATTCTGAAAAGGGTAGGGCACAAATCGATTTTCGATCCAGACCCAAGATTCGCGCTGATGACTAAGCCAGCCGTCTGAGCCTAAGGCTTTCAGCATCAAATCGTCGAAGTATTTGTAGTGCGAAAATTGTACGTGTCCACCTACATCCCAGGTGAACCCTTTTTCGTCTACAAAACTTTTTGATAGTCCCCCAATTCGATTTTCTTTTTCTAAAACGATAAAGTCGGTAATACCCAGCTCTTTCAGGCGGTAGGCTGCTCCAAGACCCGTAGGGCCAGAGCCAATAATGACATATTTGTAGTTCATAAGTTGATGCGGATATATGATATATGATGTATGAGCTGGTTAGCTAAGAATCATACATTATATATCATATATCAATCTATGCTGTTACTGGTTCAGGTTTTTTGAGCGCTTTCACTTTGCCGCCTAACTCGAAGCGGAACTGCGCCAATTCTTTAAAGCTCTGAATGCACACTTTCAACAGTTTCCACTTCAAAATCGAGACAGTACCGGTTTGGCGCTCTTTGTGTGTGATGGGAATATCGAAGGTATTGCAGCCAGCTTTCTTGGCCATCACAGCCAGAAAAATATTGGGGGCGAATGGGGTTGGGTCAGGTAATTGGGCTAGTAGCTTTCTCAGGAACGTACCTCGGATCAGCCGAAATGGAATATTGCTGTCCATTATGTAAGTGCCATAAATGAAGGCAATGCTCCAGCGAAGAATTCGGGTGATGAACAAGCGCGCTGGGGCATCGTACCGTTCTTCACGGTAACCTAAAATAAATGGCGAGTCATTACGGTGAGCCCATAACTTACCAAAGTCGTCAGTAATAAACTGATCGTCACTATCGGTTTGGAACACATATTCAGAGTCTAGGGCAACGGCTTGCCGATACCCATTAACAACCGCATTGCCGTGACCCCCATTGATCTGATGGACTACCATCAATTTGGGATAACGGCTTTTAATTTGGTCGAGGATCTCCCCGGTTTTATCGCGTGATCCGTCGTTAACAACAATCAGACGGGTATTTTCAGTAGGGAATTGACGGGTCAACAAATCGGTCCACTGTTTAACAACAGTTTCAATCACTTCTTCTTCGTTGTAAGCCGGCATTACAATGGACAGCAGGAGGCTCATTCAGTGTACTTTAGGGATTGACAACACGCCTAACGCTTGTCAACGGGTTTGAAATAAGTTGGATTAACACACAGCACCAACCGGATTATGTATTCCTATCAATACTGCAAATATATAAAATTGTTGATGGCTAACCGTTTAATTGAGGAAGGAGCTTAGCGAGTGGTTAAACAGAATCAATACGTGAACCTGTCTTTGAGGGCATTAATCGGTTTTTCAATTAAGTACCAGGATAGGGTAGCTACTAACACCGTTAATGCATAGAAATAACCCATTTTTAGCGCAGTTATACTGTCTAGAGCTGGAAGTAAAGAAACCGCTTTATTCCAAACTCGCATTGTTATGTAGGTAGGTTGCGTGTGATAATAGTTGAATACCAGATTGTGAAATAAGTACAGACCATAACTGATTTTTCCTAAATAATTGCTGACAGGATTCTCTAAAATCCATTTAAAAGGCTGATTAAAACCAACGACAGCCCGGCCAATTAAAAACGTGCAAAACAGGGAGGTAACGAAGCGGTCGGTTATATCGGTTGCTACATTTCGGGTAAGGTAGTCGGGCGGTCCTACCAGAAGCTTCATCAAGTATATGTTTGCGGCATAGAGTACGAAGCTCAGTAACAGAAGCCAGTTGTTGGTCACTAACTTCAGAAAACGATCTCGATGGTTAACCATGAGGTAGGCCAGGATACCACCCATGCCGAACGCATCCAGACAGGTTGGCATCAGGACAAACTGCGCCATCCAGGGTGCCTGCACAGCGAAGAGGTAGACGCGTAATAGAAAGGCAAATCCGATTAGCCCGAACAGGGTACGGAGCAGGTAACGGTTAGGAATAAAGAGGACTAGAAATGGGAAAAAGATATAAAACTGCTCTTCAACAGCTAATGACCAGAGGTGGTCAATAGCACCCATCCAGGTTTGATGCTTAACAATCCAGATGTTTGGGGAATACGTGACGAGCCACCAAAACGTCTTTCGGACAGCCTGAAAATTAATGGCTGCTAAAACCAGAATTGTGAGGTAATAGATCGGGAAAATCCGCAAACTCCGACGGATATAAAAAGCTTTGAGTGAATGCCCATGCCCTCGATTGAGCCGAGCGTCGTGTTGTTTACTGGTAATGAGAATGCGGGTAATGAGAAACCCACTGAGTACAAAAAAAAGATTAACGCCCAAATAGCCCAACGGAAACTGATTGGCTTCGCCGAGCCAGTGATCAAACATAACGAGGGTTACGGCAAGAAACCGCAATCCATCTAATTGGATAAGGTAATTCTTTTCTTTCTGAATGGTCTCTAAGGATGCTGTTGCCGTTTCTTGCATAGTTCGTTAGGTGATTCCGACCATAGCCCTATTATGGAGAAATCTGGAATGAGTGGGGAAGCACCGTACTATAAAGACGTAAAAATAACGTATCGGTCAGTCATCGCAAGATGAATATGATTATTCTGGTTCGTAAGAACACCAATTCGATAGCGTCCAGGCTCTAATTTTTCTTTTAAGGCCTGCGTATAAAATCCCAAAGGACTAAAATAAGGCGTTAAACCTGATGAATTGAGTAGCGGGCGGGCCGCAAATAAATACGTACGCGTTGGGCTTTTGAAATAAAGATAAGAACCATCGTCGGGTTGGGAAAGGGTAGGGTTTGCGGCCTTAGCCTGAGCAACGTTATACATAAATGGCCGATCCTCAATTTTGTCGACATCGGTGGTAGGTTGAGTCGTCCACCAAACGGGCGATATAAGTTGAGAAACACTCGCGCTGAAAAATGGGCGTTCTGTTGGGGTAAATACCTGCCGAATAGCCTCTTGCTTTTCTTGTGGTGTATTGGCTAAATACGTGAAGTATTCGGCCATAGTCCGCCGGCGTTGGGCAATGATACCTTCCAGGCAGCAGTAATCCGACAATAAACTTTGCCCAATAAGGATCACAGTGATACCCAACACAATCCGTGGGAGAAATGTCTTTTTCTGCCAATAGGATAAGCTGTAAAGATAGACGACACTAAGTGCAAGGGCTGAATATATTTTATAACGGCCTTGTAATAAATAGCCAGGTCCAGCAAATCCAACGCGTGAATAGACCGTAATAACGGCTGAGGCAACTAGAAAAAGAATACACCCCAGAAAGAAACTGTCCGCCAGCTCAATTTTCGATTTGTTCAGACGCCGAAGCAGTGAAGTAACAAAAATCCCGGTAAGTATAACAACTAAGCCTCCAACAACGATTGTCAGCCAGAGTGCAGACTCATTCGTAAAGCCACTAGGACCTAAATTGGGCGATGAATCGGCAAAGGAACCTAGAAAAACGAAAAATGCTTTTATCCAGTCAGTTATTGGGTATCGGAACGGAGACGGGAAAAATGAGATGCGGTGGTAGGTGTAGAAATAGCCAGCCAATGAAATCGCCGTGGTTAGTAGCCAGATAACCATAAATCGCCAGTGTTGTTGGTAGGCTAAAACGATCAGGCCTGCAATAAGTGCCAATGAACCATTACCACTGGTGAATGTAGCCAGGACCGCTAAACCTAATGCCAGCATCCGGGGCACCGGTTTATTGAGGGCCAGCCCGTAAAAGATGCCAAAGACAAAGGCGATTATCCAGAAGTTTTGGATAGAAGCCATTGCCCAAATCAGATTTTCGTACGACTGTAACGTAAAGAGCAGAAAGGGGATAGGAATAAAATAGCGTAAGGGTAATGACAATCGGCGAAACACAGCAAATAGTGTGCTCAGTACGATCAGAAGACCACTGAAGCCAATGAGAGTTAATCCGTAATAATTTAACGAACCATTGATTTTGGCAAAAAAAGTAAAAACCAGACGAGTCCAAACAATACGATGCTCCCAGTGCTGATCAAACAGATGAGCTAATTTCTGACGTCCCGTTCCGGTTTTTAGGACTAATAAATGCTCCTGAATCAAATAATCATCCCAATACGGTAAATTAATGGCATAGGTTAGGATTACCCAACTCACTAGCACAATAGGTAAACTAATGAGTAAAAGTGAGCTAAGTTGTTCCCAGGTAGTTACTCGTTTGGATGGATTGGCCAAGTGCATTACGAAAGTTTACCAGTTTTTTTTAATCTCAGGCTGTGCCTGTGAATTGGCTATAGCTGTAATCGTTTGACCAGTAGGATGGCGTTCGATAGCTCCATCCGCTTGAACAATGAGCCGTTCAACCTGATAGGTAGCGGGTACTACTGCAGATTCAGAAATACTACTTGAGAAGCCTTTTTTAAACAGATCGGCAAGGCCAACACGGCTTCTCCAGGCTTGATTAATAATAGGCGTTGTCTGAAACAAATAGAGCCGCTGACTCGATCTTAGCAAAATATACGAACCAGCATCGGGAGCGGCTGGAATAATTGTTGTTGAATCACCCAACGTAAAGCTCCCGTTCGTTTTCGTTATTTCGGATAGGGGGAGCGAAGGGCCAGAAGCGGGGCTATATAGTGACGCCAACGAGGCATCATAAAAGGCTGGCGAGTTATCAATCAAGTGAGCCGTATTTGCGTCGATTGTTGAGATGGGCTTATTGGTGGTATAGGTCCAGTTAAACTGGTTTGTTAGTAGCCATTGTCGCCACCAGATTGTATCATCCTGATACGACCGATAGGAGCTTCCCATCAAAATCAGGCTAAATACCAGACCTAATCCTGCTACTATTTTTTGGAGTAATGCGCGAGTTTGCCCTATCATATACACATAAATAAGGGCTAGCGTCAATACTGAATAAAGCTTATAGCGACTGGTAATTAAGGTATTTGCCCCAAACCCTGCCCTGGTCCAGGCAACAACAGCACCGGTGCCCACCAAAAAGACAGCTGAGCCAAGAACGAAAGAATCGAAGGGCGAAAGCGCTCGTTGACTTAGCCACTTTTTCAGGATGTTCAGGCAGATTCCCAGTATAAAAATGAGGCTTAAGCCACCCAGTACGATACAGGCCGTAAGAACGGATTTGACAGGGAAAGCCTCTGCGGCTGATCCTGTAAATGCCATCCAACCACTGATTAAATCAAGGAGAGAGCCTTTGGCTGGCGGGTTACCTTCTGGTTTTGCATAACCCCAAAAGTAGAGCGCGATAACGGCGATAGCGCTGCCTCCCCAATAAAGTAGATTTTTGGACTTCGCCCAGCTACTTGTTTGTAGCAAGAGTATCGCAAAGCCTACAGGCCATACGAGTAAACCATTGCCACTCGTTAAACTAGCTACTATGGCTACTAATAGGGCTGCCCCAATTTTTTGTGTATAGGCAAGCAGATAAATAACCCCAAACACCCAGAAAATAACGGTGAAGTTTTGCAAGGCTGCCATACCCCAAAACATATTCTCCCAATGAGATAGGTTTAAAAGCAAATAGGCAACGGGTGGGAGATAAACTAATCCAGCCTCCCCATCAAACAATGGTCTACGCGTTAAGGAATTACTCGATTGGTTGGCTGATTGCGCCAGTACCAAACCAAATATAGTCACTAGACCCACCAGACTCAGGTTGCCTATCAGCATTAAATGTAGATAGCTAAACTTACCAAACAGATGGAAATCAAGCCAGGTTATTAACCGATCATAAACAATTCGGTGCTCGTTATGCTGTTTGAAAAATTGGTATAGTTTTCCTGAAATGGAGGTTTCGTTGTTTAGGTTGACCAAGAAAGTCTTTAAAACATGGTCATCCCATTTGGGAACGTTCACTGCATAGATTGACCAGACATACCAAAATACCCCAACCGGTATCAGCAGCAGGAGCACAGCTACCCAGAGGTCGTAGCGCCTGGCGTGAGTCTGATGGGATGATTTGGTATCGTGTAGCGTAACCAATGGAGAGAAACAGAAGGCTAGTTTGTGAAAGAGGCCAATTGGCGGGCAATGTTAGCCGGGTCTAGTCCAGACAACTGTTGATGGTATTTCTGATCGCCATACAACCCATTCGGATAGCCTTGTGCCGAGAGACTCACAAAATGACTGGGAGCAACTCCGTCGGTAAGTAGTTTGACCGACAGTTGCTGTGCTAAACCTCCAACAGACACATGCTCTTCAACAACCAGCAATGGTTTTCCGGCCCAACGATGCGCCAGATCCGCAGGTAGATCGAGGGGTAGGTTTGTGGCCGTGAACACATCAAATTGACCCGTCAGCAACTCATCGTTAAGGGCTGTCAGGACATTGGCAGCTACAGGGCCCAAAGCAACAACCGTACCGACCGAAGCTTTACTATGGACAATGTGCTTAAACGAACCATGGACTTCGGCTCCATCTGGCGTGTTGGGGCCAGCTCCTAAGCGAAGATACGTTGGCCGGCCTTCTGCAACGATCTGATGAAGCATTGGTGATACCTCGTCAGCAAAAGCCGGGATGTAGGTATTCACATTTTGAAGACTACTCAAACAGGCGAGATCCTCAATGGCATGGTGCGTACTGCCCATAATACCGTAGCCATAACCTCCGCCATTTCCAACTAAAAAAACAGGCATTTGATGCAAGCAAACGTCATTACGAAACTGCTCCAGGCAGCGATAAACAACAAAGGGGGCTATACTATAACAAAATACTTTATACCCTTTATAGGCCATTCCGGCAGCTACCCCCACCATGTTCTGTTCGGCTACACCTGCATTGATGAAACGAGGACCAAGGGCATCGGCCACGTTTTCCAGAGCAGCATATCCCAGATCGCCCGTAATGAAAACTACTTTATCGTCTTCGCGACCGATTTTCTCGATAGCGGCTGCAAATTCTTTACGCATGACAGAAGTATGAATTATCATATAGGCTATATGATGTATGCGTTATTATTCCCTTTAACCTACATCATATAGCCTATACCATACATTAATTTACTTACTTTTTCGCTGCTCAATCATGGTACTGATCTCAGCCGCCGTTTTGTATATTCGGTCCCCTTTACGAACCATCGTTCGGATAAATTTCGGGCGTTTTTTCGTCTCCTCAAATATCTTGCTGATATACTCCCCTAAAAACGAGATACCCAGCAAATTGATACCGCCGAAGAACATGACCAGAATGATGACAGTTGATAATCCGTAAGGAGTATGGGGGTCGAAATTGAGTAGTCGGGAAATGATCTGCCAGACGATCCCCAGCATCGACAATCCCGTTAGAACAAAGCCTGCGTAGGTCATCAACTCCAGTGGCGCAAAGCTAAACGAGAAGATCGCTTTCTTGGCCCACCAGATGTTCTTGGTCCAGTTGTTCGTTGAAATACCGAACATGCGCTCTGGACGGACGTAATCCACTCCCGTTTGTTTGAAACCCACCCAGGCTCGCAAACCGCGCAAAAACTGCTCCGTTTCGGGAAGATTGACCAGCTCGCGCACCACTTTGCGATCAATAATCGAAAAGTCGCCCGCATCAACCGGAATATTGATATAAGCTGTCCGTTTGAATAGACGATAAAACTGCTTGTAGAAAAAATGGACGTGGGGCGGCATTTCACGCTGTACCCGAACACCGTAAACGACATCAAAACCCTGTTGCCATTTTTCGTAAAACTTCGGAATTACTTCTGGCGGGTCTTGTAGGTCGCCATCCATTAAAACGACGGCATCGCCCGTGGCAATTTCCATTCCACTCAAAAATGCCGATTGTGAGCCAAAATTACGCGAATGCTTAATCGCAATGACATTTGGATCTTTAGCGCAAATCTCACTAAGCACTTCGTCTGTATTGTCGGGTGAATTGTCGTTTACGAAAATAATTTCGTACCGAACCTTCATTTCATTGAAGGTTTTCACCAGCCGCTCATACATGTATGGAATAGCCTGAGCGTCTTTGTAACAGGCAATGATGGGTGAGATAACAGGGTTGAGCGTAGGCGTTTGAAAAGCAGGAATTACCCTATTCTCATACTGATGAGCGATCTGCCAGTCAGCGGTTTGGCGAAGGCCGTTGCTGAGCGAGGTTGTCGCTTTCCAGCCCAGATCAGCCTCGGCAGCTGTTGGATCGCCATACCAGTCGGAGAGGTCCCAGTTGCGATTAGTCATACTGCCCCAAACAGGCTCTTGTGTTAAGCCAAAGGTTTGCCGGGCCACATCGACCAGCTCACGCATGGTTGTTTTTTGACCCGTCGCAATGTTGTATGACCTTCCCCGAATTTCGGGATTTACCTTAAGGGCAGCCTGAACAAACGCGTTAATGCAATCGTCTACATAAACAAAGTCACGACTGATATCGGGCGATACGAGCGGAGGCAATTGTCCTTTTCGATTTTCTTCCACAAGCCGTGGAATAAGCCGATCCGGTTCTTCCCAGCCGCCATAAATGGAATAAAGGCGTAAATTAAGGGTGTTGAGCTGATGGACTTTCGCGTAATACTCAAGGGTGTAAGCCGCCGAAACTTTCGAAACAGCATAGTGACTATTTGGTTCTACCCGATCGGTTTCTTTCGGGGCAGTACAGTTAAAGCCATATTCAGAGCTGCTGCCTGCATGGATATAAACCATGTCGGGCGTGCAGTTTTCGAGAATATTGACTGTTCCGAGTACATTTGTCTCGTACGTCAGGCCAACATTTTTCTGCTTGCTGTAGGCACCGTAGGCCGCCAGATTGAAAATTGTTTTGGGCTTAATTTTGCCAAAAACATCCTGTACCGATGTCGTCGACAAAATATCGCAGTGAACGATATTTTCGGCGGGTACATCTAACAGTTTAAGACGCCAGGCTTTGGTAGCGTCGTGGGTCAGCGCGTACACATCCTTGCGGACGCGGAAGAGTTGCTCGAATAGGTTAGCGCCGATGAAGCCACTGGCTCCGAAAACGACGATAGGACCCTTGAGTCGTGTACTATCAGTAGGTAGCAAATTGGGGGCAGACTGATTCATTCAGGCCGCAATATTACGGGAAAAGACGGATATGCCTTCTTTAATAGGCTTTTTTATAGGAAACGGTAACCGATACAGGCTTATTCCTGAACTGTAGTTAAGGCTAGATAATGCTCATTTACATCGTCTTTAGCTTGTTCGTACTGCGTTTCGGTCATGGGTAAATAGTGCCATTCAAGCCGATTTTCCATATACGACACGCCTTTACCTTTTACTGTTTTGGCAATGATGAGTTTGGGTTTTCCGTTTGGGGTAGCGGTCAGCCGATCAATTGTAGTCAATAACTCGGCAACGTTATGCCCATCAACAACCGCAGTTTCAAAGCCAATGGCATTCCAGGTTTGAACAGAAGCCGTATCTCCCAAAACGTCGGCAGTTTGGCCAAAACCCTGCAAGCCATTTTTATCAACCAGTACAATCAGATTATCCAGTTTGTGCTGAATGGCAAAATGAGCGGCTTCCCAGGTTGTCCCTTCGTTCGTTTCTCCATCCGACATCAGGACAAATACGCGAGAATCATCGCCTGTCAGCTTGCCCGCCTGAGCTATCCCCGAACCAATGGGTAAACCATGTCCTAACGAACCCGTAGCAAATGGAATGCCTTTATGTTTATTCGGTGCAGGGTGAGCTGGAAGAGTAGTGCCATTCAGGTAATAAGTTGCCAGTACCTCGTCCGAAATTTCACCCAAATGATTCAGACATGCATAAAGCGAAGCCGCTGCATGTCCTTTCGATAATAAAAACGTATCCTGTTCCCGCTTGCGTAGCACGAGTGTAGCAATCATTAAGTCTACGCAACTCAATGAACAACCAATATGACCGGCATGCGCCTGATTGTAGAGACTCAGTATTTTGAGCCTAAGCTGCCCCTGAAGTGTTTGCAGGTCAGTGATTTCTGTCGTTGATGTCATGGTTGTTAAGTAAATGGATAATGTACAATGAATAATGGACCATTCGACTGGCATTATTCATTGTACATTATCCATTGTTCATTGGTTAGTCTCCGTAGCGATAAGTACCGCCCTGAAAATCAAAAATAGTAATTTTTTTATCCGAATTTCCTTTCACCAGTACAATCCGATCCCGTTCATTTGGGTCAACCCGCTGAATATACTGCGCATCTTTGGGCAAATAAACGTTTACTAATTGAGCATCATAGAGCGACACAGGCGAGAAGGTTTTGTCATTTTTCTCCGAGTAAATAACTCGTTTTTTATTTGGATACAGAATCGTATCCCCCGGCGCATACAATTGAATTAATTGCTGAGCAGACGATCTATAGGGGTTGGCAATTCGGGGTGTACCAAAAAGCGTGTATTTAGGCGAAGTGTCAGCGTAAATATTGCCTAACGTTAGTACAATGTGGCCTGCCTGAATAAGCAGAACAACTGCGATAGGCAAACTGAACCACCAGCGAAGGCTAGTTAACTGATAGAGTCCTAATGCTACTAAAATACAGACATAGGGGAATGAAAAACCGGAATAACGTTGTGTAATACCATAGGTATGCCCGGAGCGCCAGGCCATAAATAGTAAAAACAACGTGGGTACAAAAGCCAACAGAAGTAAAAGAACAACAAAACGCTTCTGGTCTGTATCAGTTTGATCAACTACGTATCGGCCGATGAGGTAAATAAACGGAATGGCTACCGACAGAACCAATAGCCGAAGTGGTTGAACCGTGTAAAATGGCAGGCCGATTAGCAAAAGCACCGTCATAGCAGCGTACACCCAGACTGGCGGTTTCGCCATCGAAAAGTACCTATGCATGATTAGCGTCGTAACTGTCCCAAGTCCTAATGCCAGTACTGAGTTACGAATACCGCTTAAGACCTGACTTAGCCCATTGGTGATCATGAACAAATCGGAGAAAACGGGAATTGCCCGAACTGTGATATTGGGTAGCGTGGCAGGAAGAATAATACCGAAAACATTATTTCGGGGGTTGGTAAGAGCCAGGTTACGGTAAAAATTCTTTTGTTCTTCTAGGATATAAAACGTGTATTTACCTCCGCCGTAACGAAACCACAACGAAATAAGCCCAATACCGATTATTGCTGTTAGACCAAGGGTGACCCAGGCCCGACCATTTCGGAGATAGAGCAGTGCATAAAGACCATGACATAAAAATACCGTGATCGCTAAATAATGCGATAGCACGGCTGTTACAAAAACGGCCCCGTAGCTAATGTAAAGCCAGGGTAAGGAAGGTCCAGAATAGCGTAGATGACGATCTGACGAACGAACGCGCTCCTGAATCAGCAGAAAAATATGAGTGGCCAGTAACGTCAGAAAAAACGTCATGGAGTAATTCCGGGCGATGTGGCTGTAGGCTACAAAAAAAGGCTCGATTGTAGCAATAGCGGCACTCGTCAGTGCTATTTTATCAACAGAACTAAGCCCAAACGCGTCAGTAGATCGATTGGTGGATTGGAAATGTCGTCGGACAAATACAAAAAGCAGCCAAACAATCAACGTACTAAAAATAACCGAAGGCATTCGCAGGGAAGCATCGCTTAAGCCGAATATCTTGAGCCAGAGCCATAGCACACCATAGTAAGCAGGGCTATTTCCAATATCGCCCCGGATATTCGCTTCAATAAAGTCATTGATGGTTTTGGGCTTCCAGAATTCAGCTGGCGTAAAATAGGGTTTGCTGAAGACATCCTTCTGATTAGCGCCTTCCAGGCAAACACCCTGGCTAATAAGTAAGGTCGATTTTTCGTCGAAATAAATGCCATAGGTACCAACTCGGTACAGGCGAAGTGCCAATGCTAAGACTAGTAAAGCGCTTAATAAAAGCAGGCTATTGCGGGATAATTGGACAGACATTGGGCCAAAACTACGGCAAAATGAGTGTAGGACAAGTTCTTTTCGATAGGATTTACCGGATGAACAGGATTGGTAAGTCGTATAAACAACCGTTTTGTTCAGTAAGTCTTGTTCAACCGGTAAATCCTGTCAGAAAAAATATACCCTATCAAAGTTAGGTTTTCAGAGTTTGAGAATCGTGAATTCGACGCGTCGATTCTGTTTTCGTTTCTCTTCGGTTTCGTTGCTGGCAACGGGTTTACTCGGTCCCCACGCCTTCGTCTGAATGCGTTTTTCGGAAATCCCTTTGCTGATCAGGTACTCTTTTACAACCCGAACACGGTCTTCAGAAAGCTTCATATTAGGTTCCCAATCGCCCTGATTATCCGTATGGCCTTCGATTAGCAGTTCCATTGTTGGGTATTTTTCCAGCATTGATACGACCTGATCCAGTTCTGAGTTGGCTCCCGGAAGCAGGGTAAATTGGCTTTGCTGAAACAGCACCTCGCGCATGACGATTTTTTGGCCTGGCTCAATTTTTACCAGATAAAGCGTCCGCTTAATATCCCGGAATCGCTTGTCTTTGCTTAAATCAAGGGTTTCGGTGGTGGTAAAGTAGCCCTCTTTTTTTGCTTTTAGATTGTAAACCTTCTGCGTAGGGAGAATCATTTTATACTCGCCCGTTTCAGGATTGTAATCTACTTTAGAGATCTCTTTCGAATCGCCAAATAGACCCGATGCTACTTCTGAGGCCACTGGCTTTTTGCTTTGAGAGTCCAACACTTGCCCGGATATAATGGCAACGGGGTCTGGCTTGATGGCAGGAAATAGTCGCAGACGAAAAATGTCATCTTCTCCCAGCGAACCAGACCGCGAACTCAGGTATGCAAAATCACCGGATGCCGGAATGGTAAAATAACCATCCCATTCGTTGGTGTTGATAGATGGCCCAAGGTTTTCGGGTTCACTCCAGTTTCCCCAGGAATCATCTTGTCGGCGGCTGACAAAAATATCGCCATTCCCATAACCAGGATGTCCGGCAGAGGTAAAATAGAGCGTTCGGCCATCGGCAGCTAAAAAAGGCGAACTCTCAAACTCGGCGGTGTTTACAACGCCACCCAACGATACCGGCTCCGACCAGGAATTATCCGGTTTTAGAAGCGATACATAGAGATCACGATTACCACGGGTATCTTTCCGCTGCACGGCTAAGATAATTGCCTTCCCATCGGGCGATACACAAAACTCAAGTTGATTTTTTTCGTGCAGATTATAGTTGTTGGCAATTCGGCACTCAACTGGCTGAGACCAACCGGCTTTAGTCCGAATGGACTTCGAAATGCCAAACGACATGCCTCCATCGGGGCGATATACATTGATCAGGTAAGCCGTTCGTCCGTCAGGGGCCATTCCGCTAATGGCATTGTCACCATTATTATTAATGGGAGGCCCAATATTGACCGCTTCGCTCCAACCAGGCGGGTTACCGTTTGACGCCGATTCCAGTGTGGAGTACCAGACATCCTGGCGATCAGGAGCCCCCATATTTGCTTTATTGAAATTCCGGGTGAAATACAGCGTCCGTCCATCGGGTGAGATAACGGGAGCTACTTCCTGACCCGGCGAGTTTACCGTTTTGCCGAGATTTTCTTTCTGAATGTCCTTAGGCGTGTTTTTCGAAACGTTGATGCCTACCGTAATTGGTTTCGTATCTTCAGAAATCCCAATGGCATCAATCTGATTCATCCCTTTCAGGGCAGCTCCATTGATGACAACTTTAATCTGCGTACATAAAAAAGCCGAGTCCTTGGGGAAAATTCGTAGTAAAGGGTCCTGACGCGCCTGAACACTGGTGGCCTGATAAACAGCATGCTCTTTCCCTTTTTCATCAATCACGATGACTTTTACCACCGATCCGGGATTTACATTTTCAGCCACAATAATTTGCCGGGCCTGAATAGGGTTTTCAAATCCTACCTGAATCCATTCATCGGCTGTGCCATCGGCGTAAAAGGGCGCCCACGCACAGGGACTTTCGCCCATTTCAGGGACTTTGCTGGGGCGGCCTAGTACCTGAGAGGCTTTATATTGCTCGCCGGTAGGTTCGCCTTTTTTCTCAGATGATACACCCACAACCCGACTGGCCCATTGTATGGCGTCTTTTTCAGGGGATGGTAAATTGGTAGGGCTGGCGGCTCGCTGTTGCGCATCAGTTGTTTGCGCAAAACCAATCGAACTGGCTACGCTAAATATGACCGCTAAAATGCTCCAGACTCGCATAAACGATTAAACGATGAGTAATATAGACTGATTTTTGTTGCAATAGTTGCAATGAGGAACACAGAATTACCACCCAGTCAGAAAACCTAGTACTCGTCCAATTTTAGATACTTTAAATTCTATTTGAGGTTCTTATTGATAATCAATTTAATAAAATCAGATAGAATCAATAGTATCTTGCTTGGTAAAGCACTAGTTCGTTAGCACTCGGTATTCCCACGGTTTTAAAGTTACAGCCATTTCGGGTTTTAACTCTACCGATTGATGACTAAATATTTCTGCATATGTACCTGCGTAGCCATCACCCGATAAATGTACTGTTTGGGGGGTCCCGCTTAAGTTAAGTAAAACAACAACACGATCATTGTCGCGCTGACGATGAAAAGCATACACCTGATCATCATGATCCGTTATTATTTTCACCGCATTGCCACCAGACAGCCCATTCCAAAGCGCCTTGTTGCGATGTTTTAGCGTGAGCAGAGTTTTGAAGAAATCGCTTTTAGAATAGCCGTCCCAGGCTATCGTGTCTTTATCCGAAACAGCCAGCCGCTTATTAAGGTTAGATTCCATTCCATTGTAGACCAACGGCATACCTTCGAGCGTACTGCTCAGAACAATGAATGCATCGGCTCCGGGGCCAAACGATTCGTCTAGCGTACCATTGTTGGTATTCTCATCATGATTCTGCGTGAACAGCATCTGATAATACCACTTTGGAAACAGTTTCTGATTTGCCTCACGCAGTGAGTCAATCTTGCTGGCAGTGCTAACACCTTTGGCTACAGATTTCATCAGGTTATACATGCTCCAGCCATAATTCATATTAAAACAGCCTCGAAACTGATCTGGATCGGCTTCCCATTCGGCTAACATGAATACTGGCTTGATCTTATCTAATTGGGGGCGTAGTGCGTTCCAGAACGAATTGGGAACGTAACCCGCTGCATTGCAGCGATAGCCATCAATATCAGCTTCCTTGACCCAGTATTCCATGGCTTCGGTCATGCTTTTTCGTAGCGCTGGATTGTCGTAATCAAGCTTAACCACACTAAGCCAGTTGGTTGGTTTACCCGTCTGATAATTAGTGGGAGAGACCATTTTGCCTTTTTCTGTAACGTACCAGTCTGGGTGTTCTTTTACCCAGCTATGGTCCTGAGCCGTATGGCTGGCAACCCAATCAAGAATAACCCGCAGCCCCAGCGCATGAGCCCGGTTGACCAATGATTTAAGGTCTGCCATTGTCCCATAGTCTGGATTTATGGTTTTGAAATCAGTTATCGCGTAAGGACTGGCTTGTACTCCTTTTTTTGTTTCCTGACTAATGGGGTAAATTGGCATCAGCCAGATAATATCTATGCCCATCTCTTTCAGCCGGGGCAGTTGAGCTTCAATTGCCTTAAAATTCCCCTGTGGCGAAAACTGGCGTGTATTTACTTCATAAATAGTTGCATTCTTAGCCCAGTCGGGTGTGGGCGGAGCGGCTGAGGCAGTCGTATCAGAGGGAGAATTCTCTGTTTGATTCTGGGAAGAATTTGTACAAGCCGTGATCAGAAGGAGCGAGCTGAACAGAATGGCCAGATATAATTTAATCATGGAGGATGCTTGCTGAGTCAATTAAAGTTAAGAGTTACGGAAAGCATCAGGCTATTGTAGGCTGACGGCTGTTTTTTAATTGACGGATTGCCTCCAGCGGATCGGTGGCTCTGAAAACGGAATTGCCTGCTACCAGTATATCGGCGCCAGCGTTGAGTAAGATTGGTGCGTTTTTTTCGCCAACCCCTCCGTCAACTTCAATCAGAGCCGCCGACCGATTTGCTGTTAGTAATTGTTTTAACTTCGTTATTTTCTGAATCGTATGAGGAATAAACGTTTGTCCCCCGAAGCCCGGATTTACAGACATGATTAAAATAACATCAATCTGCTCCAGAACATCTTCAAGGACGGAAATTGGGGTATGTGGATTAAGAGCCACTCCGGCCCGGCAACCTAATTCCCGGATTTGGCTAAGCGTTCGATGGAGGTGCGTGCAGGCTTCATAATGTACGTGAATAACCGATGCGCCCCCTTCGGCAAAAGCTTCCAGGTAGCGTTCCGGTTGTACAATCATTAAATGCACATCCAGCGGTTTCTGGCAATATTTTTTTGCTGTTTCTAACAGTGGAAAGCCAAAAGAAATGTTAGGAACAAACAAGCCATCCATTACGTCGAAATGAAGATAATCGGCCTCGCTGCGGTTTATTAAATCCAGCTCTTTTTGCAGATTAGCAAAGTCGGCGGCTAGTAGCGAAGGGGCAATGAAAGGCTGAGTCATGGTTGTTTTGACGCCCTAAAAAATCAATCCATTGAAAAAGAAAGACTTAGTTAGTAGCCGTTAACAATTACGTAATTTTTTATCCTGTAAAACTAACGTTTTTTTGCTTGAACGAGGAAACAAACCCAATATTGCTGACTAGTCGTTAGTCAACGGTCAATAGTCATTAGCCAATATATGCTACTGATGACTATTGACTATTGTCAACGAAGAATGCCTAACAACTTATTTTATGACACCCCAGGAGCGTATAGCCGAATTAACCGATCGTCTGAATTATTATACCCACCAATACTACCAAAATAGTATTTCGGAGGTAGATGACTTTACATTCGATCAACTCCTGGCCGAATTGGCCGATCTTGAAACACAATATCCCGAATTTCGCCGGCCTGAATCGCCAACAGCGCGGGTTGGTGGGACAATTAGCAAGGAGTTCGCAACGGTTTATCATCGTTTCCCAATGTTATCGCTGGGAAATACCTACTCCGAAGAGGACTTGATTGAGTTTGATAAGCGGGTCCAGAAAGGGTTGAATAATCAGCCCTACGAATACATCTGTGAACTCAAATTCGACGGTGTAGCCTTAAGCATGACGTATGAGAACGGCCTACTGGTACAGGGTGCTACCCGTGGAGATGGTGTTCGGGGAGATGACATTACGAACAATATCCGAACAATTCGAACTGTCCCATTACGTGTGGTAGGCGGGGGGCGCGGAGCGGGGAGCGCGGAGCAGGAAACAGGCAGGACGGAGTTTGGTAATGGCCAGATTACGATTGCCTTTGCTGATAATACCCCCCCTGCACCGAGCCCCCTGCCCCCTGCTCTTTTTGAAGTGCGTGGCGAAGGGTTTTTGCCATTGGCTGAGTTTGAACGAATCAATAAAGAGCGCGAAGACATTGGCGAACCTTTGTTGGCCAATCCGAGAAATGCCGCTTCGGGTACGTTTAAACAGCAGGATTCGGGGGCGGTGGCTAAACGCCGACTTGATTGCTATGTTTATTCGTTTTTATCAGACCCCGACGTTTTTCAGACCCATGAAGAAAGCCTGATTGCGATGAAGCAATGGGGGTTCAATGTCTCGCCAACTTGGCAAAAATGCACCAACATTCAGGAGGTGATGCAATACATCAATCAGTGGGAAGAAAAACGGTTTACGTTGCCACTGGGCACAGATGGGATTGTAATCAAAGTAAATCGCTACGATCAGCAGCGGGAGTTGGGCTATACAGCGAAAAGTCCGCGTTGGGCCATCTCGTTTAAATATAAGGCATTAGCTGCCAGTACCGTTTTGACAGGTATTCGGTATCAGGTTGGCCGTACCGGATCGGTCACGCCCGTTGCCTTGCTTACCCCGGTGTTACTGGCAGGAACCACCGTGAAACGAGCATCCTTGCACAATGCCAACGAAATTGAACGCCTGGGCGTGCGGCTTTACGACACCGTTTTTGTGGAGAAAGGTGGCGAGATCATTCCGAAAATAACTGGTGTAGATCTGAATAGGCGCACCGATCAAAGCCAACCCATTGTTTACCCCACAACCTGTCCAGCCTGTGGCACCCCCTTGATTCGGAAGGAAGGCGAAGCCAACCACTATTGCCCCAATGAGCGTGGTTGCCCACCGCAACGACAGACCCGATTCGAGCATTTTATCCAGCGTCGGGCCATGAATATCGAGAGCCTGGGCGAAGGCAAGATCGAAATGCTCATTGATCGGGGCCTGGTGGAAACGCCAGCTGATCTCTATTCATTGACCAGCGAGCAACTGCTAGGGCTTGAGAAAGTATTCCTTGATGAAGAGACCGGAAAAAAACGGATTGTTAGTTTTCGGGAGAAAACCGTTGAGAATATTTTAACGGCCATTGAACGGTCGAAAGCACAACCCTTTCAGAACGTGCTATTTGCGCTGGGTATTCGCTATGTAGGGAGCACAACTGCCGAAAAACTGGTGGATTATTTTGGGTCGATGGATGCTATTATGAAGGCTAGCCAGGAAGAGTTACTGGCTGTTCCGGATACGGGTCCACGCATTGCCGAGAGTGTGGTGACATGGTTTGCCGATGAGTACAATCGGGCGTTCGTAGAGCAATTGCGGGCGGCTGGTTTGCAGTTTGCTGGTGAGAAAAAAGTGGTTGAACAGGAAGGTGATGCACTGGCTGGGAAGACATTTCTGTATACGGGCACATTCGCCAATTTCAGCCGCGAAGAGTTGGAAAATCGTATTGAAGCCAATGGTGGAAGACTGCTCAGCGGTATTTCCAAAAAGCTGAATTACCTCATTGTGGGCGAAAATGCGGGTCCATCCAAGATCGATAAAGCACAAAAACTCAATGTGCAAATGATTGGCGAAGACGAATTCCTGGCGATGCTGGAGGTGTAGCGTATATCGAAACTATATTCGCTATATTTGTATACTTAACCGCCCACTGAACAATGGAGTCGACTACAAGCTTTGATGAAATAAAGAAAATCCTCACGCGTACCGCTGAGCTTACCGAACGTAATGCTAAGCTCATTGGCGATCTGGGTAACAAATTTGGTAGCTTTACAGAAGGCATGGCGTTTCCAGCAATGGAAAAAGTACTACGGGAGCGGTTTGGCATGACCACTGTAACAACGCGTTATAAAACGCAGAAGGGCAGCGACACTATTGAAATTGATGTGCTGGGTATTGCTAATGGAGCGGTCAATACTGTAGTTGTTGTGGAAGTTAAAAGCCATCTGAAGCGACGGGACATTGAGCAGATGTTGAAAATCCTGGACCGCTTTACCGATTATTTTCCGGAACAAAAAGGTAAAAAACTGTACGGAATTTTAGCCTTCGTTGATGCCTCTGATAATGTCATTCAGGAGGCTGAAAAATCCGGATTATATGTCGCTCGAATTCATGATGAGCTCTTTGACCTATTGCCTTTGAATGGTTTTTTGCCAAAAGACTTCTCTCAAGTTACTCCGAAACAATAACTCCCCAGTAAAATCCTGTAACTTTGCAGGAATATATATTCCTGTTTCTTCTAATGGATACTAAATTCCATGGCGTAGGTGTTGCCATTGTGACACCTTTCAATGCCGACCTGTCTATTGATTACGACGGCTTCGGCCGCATCATTCGGCACATCTCCGATGGCGGTGTGCGTTACATTGTCCTGCAGGGCACCACTGGCGAATCGCCTACCGTGACTAAGCAGGAGAAGAAACAGTTGTTGCAATACCTTAAGGAAAATAACCCGAAGAAACTCCCTATCGTATTTGGCGTGGGCGGAAACGTTACGTCTGATGTTGTATCGGGTATGAAAGATATTGATTTTGAAGGCGTCGATGCTATTCTTTCGGTTTGCCCATACTATAATAAACCTGGCAAACGGGGGGTTATCGAGCATTTTACGCGGATTGCCGATGCAAGTCCAGTCCCAGTTATCTTATACAACATTCCATTTCGGACCGGTATCAATATGTCGGCCGAAACGATTTGTGAACTGGCCCAACACCCCAATATCATTGGTGTAAAAGAAGCATCGTGTGTGATTGAGCAGTGCATGGAAATTGTTCGCGATAAACCTGATGACTTCCTACTCATTTCAGGAGATGACGTGCAGGGTGTCCCCATTATTAGTATCGGTGGAGTAGGGGTTATGTCGGTGGTTGCCAATGCATTGCCTGCCAAGTTCAGTGGCATGATTGAAGCCGCTTTACAAGGCGATTTTGCCTTTGCTCAGAAAGAACTTGGTCATTTCCTGCGCATCGATCCGCTCTTGTACGAAGAAGGAAATCCCGTAGGTATTAAAAATGTTCTGGAAATTATGGGCTTGATTTCGGCTGAAGTCCGGCTACCGCTTATGAAAGCTTCCGACGATCTGAGTGAACGCCAACGAGCTGTGCTTCAGCGAGATGGTTTGCTGGAATTGGTAGCTTAAGCAAAACATACGTAAAAAAAAGCAATGGTCCTCAACTTAGCAGCTAAGTTGAGGACCATTGCTTTTTATAGCCTTTCTGCGAAAGGCCTGGAGGCAAGTAATAATGTGAGAGGTTAAACTTTATCTGTTTGGTCGCCAGCTTGCCCAATCGCACTCATTTCCTGGTAAATCCAACTGCTAATCTTAAGCGCAATGTCTACTATGGATAGAAACACATTTCTGAAAGAAATCTCATTGCTGGCTGGAGCCTCTCTTATGTCAGGACCAACGACCCTGGCTATGGAAATCGCTAAGGAAAAATCGGCGATTAAGTTGGGGTTTGTGACCTATCTGTGGGGTAAAGATTGGGATTTACCTACGCTGATAAAAAACTGTACGGACACAGACATACGTGGTGTAGAATTACGCGTAGAGCATGCGCATAAGGTAATGCCTGATCTGAATTCGGCGCAGCGGCAGGAGGTTAAAAAGAGATTCATGGATAGTCCCGTTCAGCTTGTTGGACTTGGAACAAACCAGCAATTCGATTTTGTGGATCAGGCCAAACTGAAAGAATCGATTGAAAGGTCAAAAGAATTTATTCGGTTGAGTGCCGACGTGGGCGGAACGGGCGTAAAAGTGAAACCGAATGCGCTCCATAAAGAAGTACCTACCGAAAAAACACTGACGCAAATCGGCGAAGCGCTCAATGAGCTTGCTCGCTATGGGGCAGACTTTGGACAGCAGATTCGACTGGAAGTTCACGGTGAAGAAACGCAGGAGTTGCCTGCAATTAAGCAGATTATGGATGTCGCTACTCATCCGAACGCGACCATTTGCTGGAATTGCAACCCGCAGGATTTGAATGGCAAAGGTTTCGCGTCCAATTTCAACTTAGTCAAAAACCGATTTGGGGCTACCTGCCATGTTCGTGAACTGGACAGAACCGACTATCCTTATCAGGAATTATTAACTAATCTGGTGAAAATGAACTACAAAGGCTGGGTACTCCTTGAATGCCATACCAATCCGGCTGATAAAGTAGCTTCAATGAAAGAACAAAGAGCTGTGTTCGATCGGATGATTGCTAAGGCGTAGCGACTAGATGATAGTAAGTATATTTTTAGTGATGTAGCCCAAATATAGCTTTGTTTATTTATCTGTATTTGTCGTTAAATTATCCATAGATTATTTGTGACGACTCGGGAATGTATAGCCTAGAGTAAAATAAGCTTCTGATGTAAGTGAAGAGTTCGCCCGAACATTAATTAGTGTACTTCTGGTGCTTAATCCCAACTCTAAATTAAGATAGAAATTCTTCCTATAAGTTCGTTGGAACCCCCACAGAGCTTGCAATGCAAACCCCTGAATATCATTTGGCCGAATAACAGCTCCATTACAGTCACAGTTAGAAATTGGGGAGAATGTATAGAGAACTTTTGCGCTGATATAATTCCCCGAATTATACCGGATTGATTTGCCTTTTTGAATACGACGGTTGAAATTATAAAAATGTCTGCCTGCTATTGATAATCGGGGGCTAAAGGCAAAACCACCAGATGATTCAAACTGACCTATGGACGAAGTTACAGTTTTAATAAAGGCCGGTGAACTAACAAACCCAAGACGAGATACTATTGTAGTTTTCTGTCCAATCGACCTTTCGTTGCTAACACCAGGCCCGAAAAAGTCTACACGCCAGACATTTCTTTCAAGATATCGAATCGATGATGTCGAATCCTGAGCTTGGCAGAAATAAGTTGACAAAAGGAAAGGTAAAAATTTATACATGAATCTTTATTTAGTAATTTAAAACATAAATATAGTATATATATAAGTATGTAGTATTATAGAACAAGTATTTTCATGTTAAATTGATTTCCTCATACTGCACTCAACAAAAAGGCAGCTTTCTAATTTTAGAAAGCTGCCTTTTTGTTGAAGAAAATCCTAAAGAGAAGTTACTTACTACCTCCACCAAAGAGCTTGGAGACCAACCAGATGACTAGTCCAATCCCTAGAATGACAAGTATAGCACCCGTCCAGGCCCCGGCTTTGAAAATATCGCCTATGGCCTCGCAACTGGTCAAAAACAAGGTTAAAAATAAAGCCACAAAGGCTATGGGGAAAAAACGCAATAGAGTTTTCATAAACGTTGACTGAATTTTAGTGTAGTAACTAACCGTCCGTTTTTTAGCGGATTGTCAATAAAACAGACACTGATTCAGTTTGTTTAAAACCCTGAAAATTAAAGATTCCACCAGTAAGTCCACTTCAGTACCAGCGCCCGATTTTTAACCGAAAAGAACCCCGGTACATCCTGACCAATCTGCGCAGAATTGGGTAAATAGTTGTCGGTATAGACCAGGAAAAAGTCGGAAGCGGGTTTGTAACGCCATTGAACACGAGCATTAACATTCATGTTTTTTTGCTGCTCATTATACTGCACAAACGTGGTCAGGTACAGCTTGTTCGTAAACGTAAAGTCGAAACGGGGGCCAACAAGCCAGAAGGTAGTGGCACCCCAGGGTTGCGGCAGACGAATGTCGTTATAACTCGCACTGGCAGCCAGACTGACGTATGGTTGGAACCGGTAGCCTAGATCGGCAGTGAGATTCAAGCGAGTACCGTTCGCATAATAACCGCCGTAACGCGACGAAAATCCATAGGTAAATACGCTCTGAGGTTTCGAATCAAAATCGGTTCCCCAAGCGGTCCAGTTATGTTCTGTGCCCGTCGCCAGTGTTTCGCGACCTGAATTAGTGGGATCAAACGGTTGAAGTAGCCGAACGTAATCGGTGGCAACCCAGGCGGTGAACACACTTCGACTACGGAACGTGATAGCATAGCTGAGCATGCTTTCATTATCGCTCTGTTTCCAGGCAGGATCGAAAAAATACGTCGATGTGAGCGTTGGTCCGTGGTTGAGTACGCCACTACCTGTGGGTAAAAAGGTGTAACCGAGTGTCGCCATGCCTCGCTCATAACCAATACGAGGAACATAGCCAGCTTCGGCCGTGTAGTTTTTGCCGATCGACTCTACCTGACCGCTGATCAGCCATCGACGAGTGAAATATTGCAGGTTAGCGGCATATACGGCATCATTTCCCGGCTGATCGGGTCTGAATGATTTGACATACAGGGCCTTTCCCGTCCAGACGTTATTTGACGAAGCCAGATTATACTCCAACCCTAAGTTTCGGTTATAGCGTGAGTAAAGGGGTTTGTCAGGGTTTGGGGTATACGATAGCGATTCTTTATTAACGAAGATCATCCCGATGTTCGAACGAGCGGAAACACGTCGTTGTAGGGCGACAACCGCAAAATTCTGAGCGGGCAACCCTGTTTCATCCACGCTTCCGGTCTGCATATCCATAATGCCAAGTCGCCAATCTTTATTGAGTTTACCACTCAGTCGGGCGCCAAAGCGAATAGGCACGCCACCCAACCCAATCCGACGGCTAAAAAATGGTCGAATCGTTGCATAGCCGAAGTTGGTAAATTGATCGCCGTTCTCTAAAAAGAATTGTCGCTTCTCTGGAAAAAACAGCTCATAGCGATCCAGATTCGTCACTTGCTGATCGACATCGACCTGCGAAAAATCGGGATTAACTGTTAAATCAAGGTTTAATGATGAGGTAACGGCCACTTTGGCATCCAACCCGGCATCGAAACGACTTTTGGTCGGAACACCATTCTGATAGTCGCGGGTTACTCCACTCAACGCATAAGGAATAATGGAAATATTGGGGCCGGGTTGTGGCGGAGGCTGATCCCAGACCAGAACTCCGGTTAAGGCCAGTGAGGCCGTTGGAAACTGACGTTGTATAGGCGTCCAGGATGATTTCTCAGTCGTTTTCAAATCCTGCCGACTAAAGTTGATTCCCCAGCGAGAGATGCCTTTTTTGTAGCGAATCGTTTTGAACGGAATCGCCAGTTCAATTACGTAGCGATCCGGGTAATTCCGAACAACGGATGTCCATTTATTATCCCAGCTTAGATTGGCTTTTCCTCCTTCATATAACAGTCCATCCCACTGAGCACCAGCGGCATTGGTGCCAAAGGTGAAGCCATTCGTCTGGTCGTCGAAGGTGTCCATGAAAAAAATGAAGTTATCATTTTTGAGAAAAGCCCAGTCGCGTCGGAGCGATTCAACCATGTAGGGGCCTGGCACATCGCCATGATAGCAGATGGCACTTAAATATACATTATGGTCATCGTAAGTCATCCGAACGTCGGTGCGAACGCGGGCGCGGCTGGTATCCATCGGGAGTACCATCCAGAAATCACTGGCCACTTCGGCTGCCTGCCAGGCAGGTTCATCGATGGTTCCGTCGACAATAACTGGTGAGGTGGCCCGGTTGATGTGAAGCTGATAACTCTCGTTTTTTTTCTGAGCCAATAGGACACTGGGACTCAGTAACAGACAGATAATGGAAGCAATAAAGGAAAACTTCACCAAAGAACGACGTTTAAAGAGATCACTACTAAAAGCAAAGGTAAGGTAGATTTACCTACCCATAAGCATAAAACAACAGGCACCGCTTGATCAAGCGGTGCCTGTTGTTTTAATCTAGTACTCGTTCTTTACATTGTTCATTAGACCCGATCTTCGTCTGTCCAGGCAGGGTCTGGCTCAGTGCCATCGTTATTTCCGAGGGCATCTCCATTACCATAATTCGTTAAATCGGGCTCCATATTTGGACTACCTGAAGCGGCACCGGTTCCTTTATTGGGTTTAGCTGCATCCTGCTCGTCTGTTGGTGTAGTAGGCGGGGAGTTCACATCGCCTGCCAGGTCGGTTGGATTGTAATCTTCATTCAGTGTAATACTGTCGTCGGGCGTTTGGGCTGTGCCCCCCGTGCTGGGATTAAACGTCTGCGATTGCTCATTGAGCATCGCATCCTGATTTGCATTTTCCATGGTAAGTAGGGACATCGTTTACTGCATAACCCGAAAAGCCGAATTCGGTTTAACCCTTTGTGAACAATTCCCACAGACGATGATACAGTTTACCCGCGTAGGTCTTCACGTCGAGGTGCGACGCGTGTATGGTAAACGGAGCAAACTGGCTGGCCGATGAGGCCAAGGGTTCAATTCGGACAGTGCGTCCGGTTGTCCATCGACCTGCCAACTGGCGTACCGAACCCGTCAGTCGTACACCCGCGTCCAGTAAATCGACCTGATAGGTTTCTGGATATTGCGCCGTTGCCAGATTCTGCGAAAAATTTTGCAGTTGACTAGCGTCGAACCAGGTCAATTCGGGTATTTGAAGATGATTCGTATGGCGATCGTTGTTACACAGAAAGCGCAGCGATAGAATTGATTTTCCCGAAGCCCGCCGGGAGGTTACCTGTAAATCAAGGACTTCCAGTGGAGATTTATCTATGGATGTAGAAAGTTCTATATTCATGGCTGATGAAGATGATAAAACTACTTACTAAACACCGCAAAGGTGAGGATGTTTTAGCCTTTTTAGTAGCGTAGTTATACGTAAATCATTTTACGGGTCATTCCGCCATCAACCACGAAATTCTGACCCGTAATAAAACTGTTTTCGGGCGCTATCAGGAACAGGATCATCCGGGCAATATCGTCGGGTTGCCCCACCCGGCCTGCCGGATGCTGATCGTGATCTTCGGGTTGAAGTTCATCGGATTTAGCCTTCGCTTTTTTCTTTAGTGCCGACACATCGATCCAGCCGGGGCTAATGGCATTGACACGAACGTCGGGGCCCAGACTAATGGCGAGGGAGTGTGTTAGCGCCAGAAGGCCCCCTTTGCTGGCTGAGTAGGCAAACGTATCTGGCTCCGACTGAAACGCCCGTGTTGAACAGATATTGATGATGCTGCCTTTCTGAGTAGCCAGGTAAGGGGCGGTGTGTTTCGCACACAGAAAAGCACCTGTTAAATTCGTACTGATGACCCGGTTCCATTCGTCTAGCATGAGTTTGTCGAGCGGTTTCTCGATCATGATGGCCGCATTGTTAATCAGGGTATCGATTTGCCCAAAATGCGCAACAGTTTGTTCGGCTGCTTTTCGGACATTCAACTCACTGGAAACATCACAGGAAACGAATAAAATTTGTGCCGACGAGGCTTTAAAGGCTTCTTTGAGTTCGGCCAACGCGTCGGTGTCGGCCTCCCAAACCGCTACCCGATAGCCGTGCGTAAGTAAATATTGTGTTGCCACGCGGCCAATTCCCTGACCGCCCCCGGTGATAATAGCTGTTTTCATACAAGCCACATTATGAAGTTGGATAAACCATACCAACGAACAATTGAGTTGGTTTGGTAACACAACTTGCCAAAGATGGGTTAACTAATGCGTATCCTTATCGAACGGGACAGTTGATTTCTGCAACCTACCGACCTTATTTGTTCATGCTTCAGATTGCCTTTTCGCCCGTTTACCGACTCCGATTACCCGAAGGCCATCGGTTTCCCATGCTCAAATATGAACTGATTCACGAACAACTTTTGTACGAGGGAACCTGTACGGAAGCTAACTTTTTTGCTCCTGATCCGGTCGATAATCGATGGGTGCTGGGCGTGCATACTCCCGACTATGTGCAGGCACTAAAAACCGGAACGGTTGATCCAAAGATGATGCGCCGGATTGGGTTTCCGCTCACGCCTGAGCTTATCGAGCGGGAGTGGATCATTACGCAGGGAACGCTTGAAGGTACACAAATTGCCCGAACGGATGGGGTTTCGATGAACATTGCGGGAGGAACTCACCATGCGTTTCCTGATCGCGGTGAGGGATTTTGTCTGTTAAATGACGTGGGTGTTGCGGCTCACTATTTGCTTGAAACAGGTCAGGTGCAGAAAATTCTGGTGATTGATCTGGATGTTCACCAAGGGAATGGAACCGCCGTTATGTTTCAGCATGAGCCCCGCGTGTTTACGTTTAGTATGCACGGGAAAGACAATTATCCCCTCAAAAAAGAGCAATCTGACTTCGATATCGAATTCGATACCGGCACTGAAGATGACCGCTATCTGAATACCTTATTCGATACATTGCCGGGGTTGATTCGTCGTGTGCAGCCCGACTTTCTGTTTTATGTATCGGGTGTCGATATTCTGGCGTCGGATCGCCTGGGAAAGCTGAGCGTTAGCCGGGAAGGATGCAAAGAGCGGGATCAGTTTGTGTTTGAACAGGCTATCAAAAATAGCCTGCCCATCGTTGTATCGATGGGAGGGGGCTACTCTCCCCGCCTGACTGATATTGTAGAAGCGCACTGCAACACGTTTCGGTTGGCAGCAGATATGTTTGGGAGTTAGACGGTTTTCGGTATTCAGTTTACGGTAGTTGATGTAGGAATGATGGCGTGTCACCCACCGTAAACTGAATACCGAAAACCGTATTACCTTCGTACTATGAAGCAAAATATTGTTAAAACCCGGCTCAAAAATAGCCAGCCCGTTTTGGGCGTACTTTCTAACAGCTCCGATCCTACCGTTGCGGAACTTTGTGGTTTTTCGGGCCTGGATTTTTACATGATCGATGGCGAGCACAGCCCCGTTACAACAGCACAGGTTCAGGACATTGTGCGCGCCTGTGAGGTAAGTGGCATCACGCCGTTGGCTCGCGTGCGTAGCAATGACCCCAAATTGATTCTGCAATTTCTGGATTCGGGCGTAATGGGCATTATGATGCCTGGCGTTAGTACGGTTGCCGAAGCCGAAGCGTTGGTACAGGCCGTTAAATATCCACCTTTGGGCCTACGAGGATTTGCCCCTGCACGGGCCAATGACTATCTGTTGGGGAATATGAATCAGGGCGAAGCCGTCGAATTTGCGAACGAACAGACCCTGATCTTAGCACAAATTGAAGACAAAGAAGCCATCGCTAATCTCGACGATTTGCTACAGGTTGATGGGCTCGATGGTTTCGTCATTGGTCCGCGTGACTTAGCCATGAGCATGGGTTATTACGACGGCCCCGGCCATGATGAAGTGAAACGGACTATTGCGGGCGTTGTCGAAAAAATCAGAAAAGCAGGATTGATTGCAGGGACTACAGCGGCCACCGGCGATCAGGCCAAAGCGTTGATTGATCGGGGTGTTTTATTTTGTCTGAACTCCTTTGCCGGGCTATTGAAATCTGCCGCTGGTGATTTTATGAAGGGTAGAGTATAACGGCAGGCCTGCATGATCCAAACGATTTCGGTTCTTGAAAACAGCCTCATTGGTTCCGCTGAGCAGTGGACAGAGCCGCCATTGAACGGAATTTTGGTGCCGGATAGTGTTTTCCAGTCGCTGCGTCGGTTTGTGTTTGATGATGAGCAAGCCGAAGGATTGCTGGCATTTTCGATTCAAAAAGGCAGGGAACTTATTCAGGTTCGGAATTACGTCGGGTTGCTTCCGTTGCCCAATCATCAACAGCTTGAGGTACTGCCGAAGGTGGGGCAGGTTGAAAAATCTCGCCCTATACTGCTAAAGATGTTACGCCATCTGCGATATAGCCCGTTCAGAACATTATCGGCTGCGCATACACGCGCCATTCAGTTGCCTCTTTGGGATGTGTTCATTGCTGCCTTTCTTGATACGGTAGAGCCGCTGGTTCAACAGGGAATCCAACATGCGTATGTATCGGTCGATAGCAATGAGCGCTTCTGGAAAGGGAAACTTCAGGTAGCCCGGCAACAACGGGAAAATGCCTGGCACGCTGAGCGGCTGGCTGTTGCCTATGATTGCCTAACGGCCGATGTAGCTGCGAATCGTATTCTGAAAACAGCGCTAACCTATCTAAATGGAGTGACTACTCATCCGCCTGCTCTCCGTCGGATTCGGCAGGTGCTTTGGGCGATGGACGAAGTGCCTGTTACGGAATCATTGCCAGATGATTTACGACTGATTCGTCGTTCCAGTCGCTTGTTTTTACGCTACGAAGCGGCCTTGCGCTGGGCCGAAGCTTTGCTTCAAGGTCAGGGTTTTGGAATTAAAACGGGCCAGATGCCTAGCCTCTCTCTCTTGTTTCCAATGGAACGGGTTTTTGAAGATTACGTGGCTTACGGTATCCGATCGTATTGGCCCGATACCGATGAGGTGCGTGTTCAGGAGTCATCAGCCCACTTGGTTGATGAGCACGTTGGTGCGCCTAAATTTAAACTTCGGCCCGATATATTAATTCGACACGCTGGCAAAACGATGGTGTTCGATACGAAATGGAAGCAGATAAAAGGCAGGGAGTCGAGCGTGCATGCAAATTCAGGAAACTATGGTATTGAGCAGACAGATATGTACCAACTGTATGCGTATGGTAAAAAATACGCTGCCGATGACCTGTTCCTGATTTATCCAGCCAACGAAACCTTCCGGCAACCCTTGCCCGTGTTCGGCTACGATGCTACCACCCGATTACACGTTGTTCCGTTCGATCTGACCAATTCATTAGTGAATGAAGTAGAAAAATTAGCAACTTACGCTTTGTCGTTCTAAACCCACCTGCATATCATGCCCCTTATTCTAACCCTGATTGGGATTCTGACGCTTGTTTTTTTAGTTGCCTTTGTTCGATTAGATACCTTCATTTCGTTTGTCATTGTTTCCTTAGGCATCGGTTTGGCGTCTGGTATGGACGTTGTGGCTGTCGGTAAGTCCATCCAAACGGGGATTGGCGGTACCCTTGGCGAACTGGTATTAATTATCGGTTTCGGGGCTATGCTGGGCCGATTGGTTGCCGAAAGCGGGGCTGCCCGACGAATTACCGACGTCCTGATTGGTTGGTTTGGTATCAAAAACATTCGCTGGGGGTTGGCTCTGGCAGGCTTTGTGATTGGTATTCCGCTTTTTTACAATGCGGGCTTCATTATTGTTGTTCCCCTAATTTTCACGATTGCGGCTTCCTCCCGATTACCCCTGATGTCGGTGGCTGTGCCCATGTTGTCGGCTTTGTCGGTGGCACACGGTTATTTGCCTCCGCACCCATCGCCATCGGCTGTGGCGGGGCAGCTTAATGCAAACATCGGGCAAACCCTACTCTACGGCATTATCGTGGCCATTCCAGCTATCATTATTGCTGGCCCGATATTTGGCAAAACGCTGACAAACATTAACGCGACGCCTAATCAGGAACTATTCAAAAATCGTGATGTCGCGGTAAAAAACTTGCCAAGTGCGGGTATTAGCTTTCTGGTAGCATTGCTACCTGTATTGTTATTAACGACATTCGGCCCGTTGAAAAACTCGATGGCGGGCGATTCTCTTCTGAAAACTATCGTCACCTTATTGGCCGAACCCTATATCGGCATGTTATTATCGGTACTGGTGGCGATGTACGCATTGGGCATTCGGCAGGGTCAATCCATGAAAGCGATTACGAAAGACATGGAAGAAGCCGTCAAAGCCGTAGCACCAATTTTACTTGTTATTGCAGGGGCAGGGGCACTTAAACAGGTTTTCGGCGATAGCGGTACCAGTAAATATATCGGTAGTTTACTCGCCGATGCAGCTATTCCTCCTTTATTACTTGGCTGGGGCATTGCGGCTTTCATTCGCGTGTGTGTTGGCTCGGCTACCGTTGCCGGATTGACAACGGTAGGTATCGTATTGCCCTTATTGCAGTCACAGGCCATAAAACCAGAATTGATGGTATTGGCCATTGGTTCAGGGAGCCTGATGTTTTCGCACATCAACGACGGTGGCTTCTGGCTCTTTAAAGAATATTTTAACCTAACCATTGGACAAACCATCCGAACTTGGTCGTTAATGGAAACCATTGTATCAATAGTTGGATTAATAGGAGTATTATTACTTAATATAGTGGTTTAAGTTTGTATATTCGGGGGAAAATAGAACTGCCTAATAAAGCTATTACTAAAAAAGCCGTGTTGTGGGTCTAACCCATGACGCGGCTTTGGGCTTATGAGTAACACGCTACCTGTGAGCTTGAAGCTACGGCTTGTTCTGAGCAATGAACTGCGTAATAAACTGGTCGAAATCGTTGTCGACGCTGAAGCCGCAATGCAGGGCTCTGGTATTGTCCAATAAGCCTGGCCAACTGCTTACAATCGCATTGATGGCTGGATCGGGTCTGAACTGTACGCGATCGCGCGTTTCTTTATTGGTGATTCGTTCGAGCGAATCAAGCATCTGCTCTACGGTTACACTAATTCCGGGTAAGTTTACGGTTGCCCAGCCGCCGAAGATAGCACTGTCCAATAAGGCTCCCTTAACGATATTCTGAATAATTGTATCCGGACTCGACAGCCATAAAGCAAGCTCTGGTGAAACCGGACAAATGGCTTCTTCGCCATTAATCGGCTCCCGAATAATACTGCTAACAAAGGAAGAAGCGGCCAGATTGGGTTTGCCGGGTCTGACACAAATGGTAGGTAAGCGTAAAACACGCCCATCTATGAAGTTTTTGCGTGTGTACTCATTGACCAATAGCTCGCCCATCGCTTTCTGACTTCCGTACGAAGATCGGGGCGTAACAACCGTCATGTCATTGACGATTTCGGGCAGAGGGCCACCATAAACGGCTAGTGAACTGGCAAAGACAAACCGAATGCCGGGGCGTTGATGTCGACAGGCTTCCAGCAGTTTCTGGGTACAATCCAGATTCACCTTCCAGCCAAGATCAAAATCTTTTTCCGCATGGCTACTCACCACGGCTGCTAGGTGAAATACAATCTCAGTGTCTGCTGTGACTAATTTTTGCGCGGCACCTTCTTCTGAAAGATCCATTTGTAAGCAGCTTATACGATCGTCATTCCCAGGATTTTGGGGTAGAATTAGATCGACTAACACTAACTCATCAAAAGCTAATGAACTGTTAAGTAATGCTTTGGCCAGCCGTTGGCCAAGGAAGCCAGCACCACCAGTAATAATTAATTGCATGGACATAAAATTCGAAGTAAGTAGGGCTGACAGTTTCGCTACTCTTGACTGTGTTATACGATCTGCTGACCAAGGTTGTAAAACACAGTGAACGCAAGTGCATGGTACTGTACTGGTCGCATTATAAGCAATAGAACCAACTCCGCTTTATTTACTTGTTTTGCCCTAAAAGTTCGTTGGA
Source organism: Spirosoma litoris (assembly GCF_054776755.1). Taxonomy (NCBI): domain Bacteria; kingdom Pseudomonadati; phylum Bacteroidota; class Cytophagia; order Cytophagales; family Cytophagaceae; genus Spirosoma; species Spirosoma litoris. The sequence goes on from NZ_BAAHBI010000010.1 coordinate 470,137, forward strand.
ATAGATGTATTTAACTATAGATCAGAAGGTGGCGCAACTTCCGCCCGACTATCCAGAGGAGATGCTTAGCACCATTCGAGATGAGTTTGTCCAGAGTGGGAAAACCATTGTGGTGCTTGACGATGACCCGACGGGAACGCAAACTTCCTCTGATGTAACGGTGCTGACATCATGGCGAGTGTCGTTGATTACGGATGAGTTGAAAAAGAAACCGTCCATTTTATTTATTCTTACCAACTCCCGTAGTCTACCCGAATCGGATGCAATTGGACTTGCGCACGAAATCGGTACAAATCTGAACGAAGCTGTGAAAGCGAGTGGGAGAGAGATTGTTGTGATTAGCCGAAGTGATTCTACATTGAGAGGGCATTTTCCTGCCGAAGTAGATGCGCTAGCTGAGACGCTTAACATGACTGATGCCGTGATCGTTTTAGTGCCTGCGTTTATTGAAGGTGGTCGAATTACGATTGATGATGTGCATTATCTTATTGACAATCAAATATTAGTGCCGGTAGCAGATACACCTTTTGCTAACGATGTAGTGTTTGGCTACCAAAACGCTAATCTGAAACATTGGGTAGAAGAAAAGACCAAAGGAAGCGTCAACGCACAAAACATTAACTCAATTACCATTGACGACCTCCGACTGGGTGGACCACAAAGGGTGATTGAGAAGCTACAAGTCTGCCCGAATGGATCAATTTGTATTGTTAACGCAGTTAGTTATCGCGATTTAGAGGTGCTTGTGATGGGATTACTTCGTGCCGAAAAGTCTGGGAAAAAATTTCTATATAGGAGTTCGGCGACCCTGGTTCCTATCCGCGCGGGCATGGCCTCTGGCAAAATAGTCACTCCGCTAAAACAGAAGACAGTCTCTGGAAATGGATCACTCGTGATAGTAGGCTCGCATGTTCCTAAAACAACTAATCAACTTTCCTGGCTTCTGGCCAATGGAACAAGTAAGGCAATCGAAGTAAAAGTTAGCGAGGTATTGACGTCAACAGACCCATTGGCGAAAGCCACTGCTATTAGTCAGCAAACCGATAAATGGCTTGCCTCGGGTAATGACGTGGTCATTTATACCAGCCGACATCAGGAAGTTGGCGCAGATTCAGCGAGTAGTTTGGCGATTAACTCGACGGTCTCTGCTTTTTTAGTCAACATTCTGCAGTTTCTGACAATACGGCCCAAATTTATTGTTGCTAAAGGCGGAATTACGTCCAGTGATTTGGCATCAAAAGGGCTTTCTGCCGAAACGGCTTTGGTTTTAGGGCCCGTAATTCCGGGTGTTCCTGTCTGGAAGCTGGATACGAAGAGTAAATTTCCAGAAATCAGTTACGTTGTTTTTCCGGGTAATGTAGGGGACGAAACCGCATTGCTAGACGTATGCAGAAAGCTTGACATTTAAGCTGGATACCAGCTAGATAATCGAGCGCACTATCCTCTGTTTCATTTGTTTTATTCTTAGCCATTGCGTTGGTGTATCGACTGTTATTTCGCTCTTCAATAATCAAAAAAATGATCTAAGAATACAAATTCCGGGCTTCGTATTCTTAGTCCATTTTCTCTGGTTATGAGCACTTTGCTGCCTATTTTAGCAGGCTATGCCTTTGTGATACTTAATGGATTTACTCGTCGTGATTGGCTTCGTTTCGTTTGTCCAGTAGGATAAGTTGGTCGGCAATGATTTCGGTGATGTAGCGCGTCTTGCCTTCCTTATCGTCATATTGCCGTGTTTTTAGTTTACCTTCTACAAAGACAGGGCTTCCTTTTTGCAGATATTTACGGGCTACATCAGCTAATCCTCGCCATAAAACAACGTTATGCCATTCGGTAGCTGACTGTGATTGACCTTTGTCATCCTTAAATGTCTCAGTCGTAGCCATTGAGAATTTTGCAACGCTGATATTACCTTCTAGTTGCTGAATTTCCGGGTCTTTGCCCAAATTGCCAATTAAACTTACTTTGTTAAGTCCTCTCATTTTTTTAGGGGTTAGATTGCCTGGTCGATAGCCTTAAGCTAAGCACAAACGATTGGTTGTGATTATGGTTTGAAGTGGATTTTGCACTAAGACTATAAGGCATCAAAATAGTAACTAGTGTTTACTTGAATTGTCTTTGATGACCCAAATGAGTAATGGCTATACACTAGCTGCTTTTAGGGATTATGACTACAATCTATCGATCTCTGCTTTTCCTACTGACAGTTGGGCTGCTTGCTATGAGCGCGGCTAAACCAACTCGTGTTGTCTTTTTTGGGGATTCTATCACCCAGGCTGGAGTTAACCCTGGCGGTTATATCGACCGTTTGAAAAAATCAATGCCTGCCGATCAATATGAACTAATTGGCGCCGGAATTGGTGGTAATAAAATCTATGATTTGTTTCTACGCATGGACGATGATGTGCTGGCGAAACAACCCGATGTTGTTGTAATTTGGGTAGGCGTCAATGACGTTTGGCACAAAGCATCGATGGGCACTGGTACAGACCCTGATAAGTTTATAAAATTCTACGATGCCGTTATTAAAAAACTAAAAGCAGCTAATATCCGGGTGATCTTATGCACTCCGGCTGCTATTGGTGAAAAGACAGATATGACCAACCAGCAGGATGGCGATCTGAATCTATACAGCCAGTTTATTCGTGACATTGCCAAACGTCATGATTTAGCATTGGTCGATTTACGCAAGGCATTCCTGGAGTATGACCTGAAAAATAATACGGAGAATAAAGATCGAGGTATCTTAACGACCGATCGTGTTCACCTGAATGATGCGGGTAATCAGTTTGTGGCCGAGCAGATGCAAAAAGTCTTAACGGCTGCTAAATAATGAAGTTGTTTAAACTTTTTTTAAAAAGAAATACTTGGCCATTTTTTGTCATTCCGACGTCAGGAAGAATCTCAAAGTCCCTTGTTAGTCTAGTTTGAGATTCCTCCTGACGTCGGAATGACAAAAACTCAGTTTGGATAGAATTCAGAAAGTTCAATAGTTACCCTACATAAGACCAATAAAAAATCCCCAGATTGATTTCTGGGGATTTTTTATTGGTCTCGTTTTCAGATTAATAATTTTTATCTGGATTGAAATTGCTGAATCGACTGTTGCCCGTTCCCCGACTTGGCCGCTCAGCATTAGTAGCTGGTTGCCTTGCGTTGGTAGGGCCACCTTCGCGCTGGGGAGAGCTATTTCGATTTGGATTGGCTGGGCGGCTTTGCTGATTACGAGGCCGATTTCCTGTGGATGAGTCTGCCTGACGATTGCCGTTGTTACCACCTTCACGTCGGAAAGGCCTTTGGTTGGGACTCTCAGTTGATCGCCCACCGTTTCCTCTCTGACGATTGCCGTTCCGATTCTGTCCATGCCGCTGGGCTGGTGCAGGTGTAACCGTAGCGGTAGATATATCGAGTACATAAGGATGATCTTCAATCACCGGAACGCGCTTGCCAATCAATTTATGAATGTCGCGCAGGAACTCCGTTTCTTCTGCGTCGCAAAACGACAACGCAATACCATCGTGCCCAGCTCGCCCTGTCCGACCAATGCGGTGCACATAGGTTTCGGGAATATTGGGCAACTCGTAATTGATTACGTGCGACAATTCATCAACGTCGATTCCTCGTGCGGCAATATCTGTGGCCACCAGCACCCGTGTTTCCCGACTCTTGAAGTTAGAAAGAGCACGTTGCCGAGCGTTTTGTGATTTATTGCCGTGGATGGCTTCAGCCCCAATACCCGCTTTCAACAGGTCCTTAACGACCTTATCTGCTCCGTGTTTGGTACGGGCAAAAACCAGAGCTGATTTGATTTTCTGATCGTTCAGGATATGCACAAGTAGCTTGCGCTTATCCTCACGTCCTACAAAATAGATTGCCTGGTCAATGGTGTCGGCAGTCGACGAAACTGGTGTTACTTCAACTTTGGCTGGATTACGTAAAATAGAATCGGCCAACTTTGCGACATCCGGCGGCATGGTTGCGGAGAAAAACAACGACTGTCGACGCTCGGGTAGTTTCGCGATGACTTTCTTAACGTCATGGATAAAACCCATATCGAGCATCCGGTCGGCTTCATCAAGGACAAAAAACTGGATATCCCGAAGCGATATAAATCCTTGATTCATCAGGTCGAGTAAACGACCGGGTGTAGCAATCAACGTATCGACACCGGCTTTGAGTGCGTTAACTTGAGCATGTTGCGAAACACCCCCAAAAATAACCGTATGGCGTAAGTTCAGGTGACGCCCATAAGCCGCAAAGCTTTCCGAAATCTGGATCGCTAATTCACGGGTTGGAGTCATTATCAGCGTTTTAATACGCCGTGGACCGTTAGGGTTTTTACGTCGATCTTCGTTCAGAAGTTGCAGGATTGGTATCGCGAAAGCGGCCGTTTTACCTGTGCCCGTTTGAGCGCAACCCAGTAAATCCCGGCGATTCAACAAAATTGGTATGGCTTGTTCCTGAATGGGAGTAGGTGTAGTGTATCCTTCTTCGGCAAGTGCTTTGAGGATAGGATCAATTAATGATAATTCGGAAAATTGCATGTGCTAGTTGGACGTCGGTAGGCTGCGGAATAGGATATGTAATTTGGCCCAACATCCAACGTCTTTGTAAAGTTATATGGCTATAACGGTGGTGCTACAAATAAAGTGCCATTTACTGGCGAAGTACAATTTATACGCGAAAGGCTGTTATCTGTACACAGATAACAGCCTTTCGCGTAGTTTAAAACAAATACGATTATTCGTAAATACTACCAGCCGTTTTTTCGACTAATCCTTTGGGGAGCAACCAAGCCATTAGCTTGCCCGCTTTATTCAGCAGGCCCGTTACGACTTCAGCTTTACCGGCAAACATGGCATCGACGGCTTGTTTTGCTACATCCTGGGGAGTCATATTGACTTTCTCAGCGGCCTTTCGCCCTTTGTCGCCTATCTGTGCTCGGTCAACAAAATTGGTGTCGGTAGCGCCGGGGCAAACGCAGGTTACAGATACGGACGTGCGTTTTAACTCCTGGTGCAACCCCCGACTGAACTGAAGAACAAAGGCTTTTGCTGCCGAATATAAACTTAACCCAGGCACAGCCTGATAGGCAGCAGAGCTGCCTATGTTCAGAATATAAGCTTTTGATTGTTGGCGAAGTTGGGGCAGAAATAAATACGTCAATTCGACCAGAGCCGTCATGTCGACTCGCATCATATCGGTATGCTCAGCCAGGGCGTGTTTCTCGAAAGGACCGCTTAACCCGTAACCGGCATTGTTGACCAATACTTGAAGGGTATATTTCTTTTGGCTGCACCAGTCATATACCTGCTGAGCCGCTCCGGCTTCAGCTAAGTCGATAGCCAGAAAGTCGGTTTTAATGCCATGCTCACTCGCTAATTGCTGAGCGACTGGTTGGAGTGATGAAGCCGACCGGGCAACTAATAACAAATCGTACTTTTTTCGGGCTAGTTCATTGGCAATGGCCAGGCCAATGCCTCGGCTGGCTCCGGTAATGAGGGCGTAAGCCATAAATAAGTTGTCTGGTTATTAAAGTTATAGGGTTATAAAGTTGTAAAGTCTCCTAATGAACCTTACAACTTTATAACCCTATAACTTTATAACTTCTAGATTAGATGTTGACTTTCGAAATAAAACGGTGATAGAACGGCGTTTTGCTGTTCTCGTTTTTAGGCATGTACTTGCCCGTAACGACTGGCACGTACATAACACGACGACGGCTTGCTTCACCAACGTAGGGCGATTGCTGGGCTCGGTGCCAAAGGCGTCCATCGTGTACCGATAGATCGCCAGCGTTCATATCGAATCCAATTTCGTGCTTGTCGGGGTCGTTGTCGACGAAGTACTTTTTGCGGAACAACATTTTAAAGATGCCCTGCTTGTGGGTCCCCGGAATAACACGCAAGCCTCCGTTTTCGTAAGGTGTTGCGTTCAGGTGAATACCAACGTTGAGCATTGGCATGATGCGCTGACCTAAGAAAATGTCGCGAGGGCTATCGGTGTGCCAACCCATCTGCGAAAATTTACTATTCGGTGTGCGAACGTAGTGGTTCAGAATAAGCCCGTCTTTTTCGATTTCAGCAATACGACCTTCGTATGGTTGAAGCAGATCGACAACAGCCTGAAGGCGTGGGTCCTGCAAAAATTCGTGGAGTGCTGTGCTGTACTGCGACAGGAAACACATCCGTTGAATCATGGGATTACCTTCTTCATCCTGACCGAATTTTAAGGGTACACCATTTACTTTGTCGCGTCCTTCGGCCAGCCACTCTTTTTCAATTCGCTCAACTTCGCTAATAAAAAGTTTAACTGTTTCGGGTTCAATAAAGTTACGGAATACGATGACACCATTTTTATTGAAAAATTGGCGTTGTTCCGGAGTAATTGTTTCGCCCAGTTTAAAGGGCGGCAAGTTTAATTTGCTCATATCGGTGGTTTACAAATCGGAAGTTCCGTAGTTGATGCCAACCGGTGACCGCGCTTTGGTTGATAGGTGCAGTCTTAATCGGTTTATTAAAAGCCCAAATCTACGAAATTTACAATTTTAGGATTACTTTGCCGCAATTTAATTAATACGACTTTAATTAACGGTTATTCAAGTTATTGTGTCTGGTTTTCTTGATAAAAGGTTGTTTTTGCTGTTAATCAGCTCATTAATGGGTATTCAGGGTACTCTATTGGCTCAGTCGGATAGTATCCCAGTTCCTCGCGAACCTATACCTAATCAATTATTGCGAACACGAAATACGCTAATTTTACCCTTAGTCGCTCGCTCCATCGAAACTGACTGGTCGATCGGGGCCGCGGGTTCATTTACCTTTCGGTTCGGTCACACAGATACACTGACGACTCGTACATCAAACACGCAGGCGCTGGCTCTCTACTCACTGCGAAAACAATTTATTGCGGCCATTAATGGAACCACGTACTTTCCGGGTGAGCGAATTATACTCAATTACCAGCTTTCCTACAGCTATTTCCCCGATAAATTTTGGGGGTTAGGCAAAGATGCCCCCGATGAACATGAGGAGTCTTATACCTTCAAGCAATACTACGTTTATCTGCATTTCCAGCGTAAACTCAAAGAGCGGGTTTTTGCGGGCTTAGTTTACGAATATCAGCGTTTGCTGAGTATCGACTACCAACCCGGCAAACTTTTCGACCAGTTAGCGGTAGCGGGCCGTGATCCCTACCATATTTCAGGTGCGGGCTTAAGTCTGACCTACGATTCGCGTAACAATGCCTTTGCTCCCGATCAGGGTGGGTTTTTGCAGGTATATTTCAACCACTTTGCGCCCTTATTTGGTTCCGATTTTCGCTACACAAATTATGTTATTGATTTCCGGAGGTTCCTCCGAATCTATCGGCAGCAGGTCCTGGCCATACAGGCTTACGGCTTTTTTAATTCGGGCGATGTACCGTTGCGGAGTCTGGCCAGCTTTGGTGGGTCAAATAGTATGCGAGGTTTCTATGACGGTCGGTTTCGAAGTAAAGATCAGGTTGTGGCCCAGATTGAGTACCGTGTCCCGCTATTCTGGCGATTGGGCGCGGTTGGTTTCTTTGGTGTCGGAAATGTGGGCGATCACTTCAATGATCTTAATTTTCAGGAGGTTAAATATTCGGCCGGGGGAGGGGTACGGCTGGCGCTGAACCGCAAAGAACGCCTGAACCTTCGTGTCGACTATGGCTGGGGATTAGGACAGAGTTTATCGAACGGACTCTATTTTCAATTAGGGGAAGCGTTTTAATTGTTTACTGTTTCAAGTTCAAGGTTTCATCTTCCAAGTTCTGTAGAAGCGGACACGGACCTGGAACATGAAACCTTGAACTTGAAACAATTAAACTTTAGTTTTTTTCATTCCACCCGCTCAGAGCGAGCCACTTTCCGAGCCGATATTGTGGATACGTGAATGCGAATGCACCCAATACATCAATCGTGTAATGCACATGCTGAACAAGCAATAAACTCCCAACCAACAGCGATCCTAGCAGAACCCAAAGTCGATCCCACCAACCCCGCAGACAGAGGAATATTAGAAAAATGGTTGAGGTGTGGCCTGAGTAAAACAAATCTTTAGTAATGTAAACCTTGCCATAAAAGGCATTTGTGATCGGGTCGATCATGGGTATCAGACCAATGGGTGGATTGAGAGGAAACAGGTTGATACTGAGCATGCGGGTCAGGGTAATGATGATGTAGCTGTAGATAAACATCATAAACACCGCCGGGCTGTGTCGGGCACGAATCAGGATCAACAAACCTGCTGCCCAGATGACCCCAAAAATGATTAACGAGACATCGTGAGGAGGCAATTGAGCAACTACCCAGTCATTCAAAACCGGACCGGTATGTTGTTCGATAGTGAGGAAGAAATAATTAAACGAAGACAGTAAGGCAATGATGCCAATGATTCCGATAATGAACTTTCGGCGGAAAATGGGTGATTTCCAGGCGGCCTGCCAAATTAAATCGCCAGTTGGATCAGGTGTAAGAATTGACATGTACTACAATAAAAGGGCGCAAATTTACGAACCAGACAGATATTATGCTGATCTATTCCTAATCCAACCTAACTAATCAGAAAATAGTTGGTTTTAGGTTAATCTGCATTAAATGATATTTTCGTACTATTATCGTTTATAATAAACCGAAGGAAGTTGTCGACTCCGTGTCCTGTTTAACGTTGATTCCCAAAACGTAGGTTTAAAAAAGATCGCTAACACGCTGTACAAGCCTTTCTGATGCGCTACTATTTGGGTTGGGTTGGATTACTTTTTCTGCCAATTCTGGGGCTTGGGCGTTCAATGTCGCACCCGCCAGATCTGGTTATGCCGCTTGCTGACACGGCGAAAGAAGCGCACCATCGGTTTCAGCTTATTCCGCTACCAGTAATTTTCTATACGCCAGAAACCAAGATCGCGTACGGTTTATTGGGGGTTTGCCTGTTTAAAACAGATAGCACTGCCCGCACATCCAATGTAGATTTTGCGATCATTCATACGCAAAATGCCCAAACCGTTATTGAGCCAACCTATACCATTTTTACGAAGGGTGAAAAATACCTAATTCGGGGAATGCTCCTCTTTACGAAATTTCCCGAGTTATATTATGGCATCGGCCCAGGAACGACCGATGACGAGGAAGAGCTTATTTCATACAAAAGCTTGCGGGCCTACAACCGTTTTTTACGACAGCTGAAGCCAGGTTGGTTTGTCGGTGTTCAGCAACAGTATTTTAAAACATTTGATATAAATCGCTCGTCGGATCGGCAACTGCCTGCCCAGACGTTGATAGGTGGCCTGGGTAGTGTTGTGAATGGACTCGGGGTAGCCAGTTTAGTTGATACGCGTGATAACATCTATTCGCCCGTTCGGGGTTGGTACGCCGATGTGTCGTTTATGGAATATGGTAAGCTACTGGGTAGTGAATTCGGCTTTACTAATTTCCTGTTCGACATTCGCCACTACCGGTCACTGACGCCCAATACGGTGCTGGCGGGGCAATTCTATTTAAACCTGAACCTTGGTGAAGTGCCCTTTAAACAGGCCGCTACATTAGGCGGATCATCGTTACTTCGAGGCTATTACAACGGTCGGTATCGGGATAATAATGCGGTAATTATGCAGGCCGAGTTGCGACAACACCTTTTTGGCCGAATTGGCGGGGTTGTCTTTGCGGGCGTAGGAGATGTAGCTCATAAACCCAGTGAATTTGAAGTAGGCGATCTGAAACCAACAGGCGGGGCCGGTTTGCGTTATCTGATCAGCCGGAAAGAGCATCTGAATGTTCGTTTTGATGCGGCCGTCGGCAATCATACTCACGGTTTTTACGTGAATATTTCAGAAGCGTTCTGAAGATGATTTGAGTTAATCTAAATCATCAACAACCGCCAGACTCCTGAAATCAATAAGAGAATCAATCCGATAGGCGTCAGGACTTTCCAGCATAGATGCATCATCTGATCGACCCGGATACGGGGAAAGGTCCAGCGAACCCACATCTGTAGTAAAACAGCCAGAAACACTTTCGATAGGAGCCAAAATCCGCCCGTGAGCTGTCCCCAGAAAGTCCCCGGAGCACCACTTGTCCAGTCGGCGAGCCGGACGGGGCCGATGTTGGGTAGGGGTGTATTCCAACTGCCCAGGAATAATATAGCGCCCAAAAACGATACCAAGAGCATCATGGCATATTCTGACAAATAGAGCAGCGCGAACCGCATGCCTGAATACTCGGTATGAAAGCCTCCAACGATTTCTGATTCACCCTCGGGCAAATCGAACGGAGCGCGGTTGCTTTCGGCGAGTGTGCAAATGAAGAAGATGATGTAAGCGATAAACAGGAATGGGTTTCGAATAATATTCCAGGAAAAAATACCTCCCCAGCTCGTCACATCAATACCTAGTGCTTTTAGACCAAACAGATAATTTGTCTCTTGTGTATAGATACCCTGCTGGAAACTCAACGTCTGTAAATTGAGTGTCTGACAAATCATGACAACACACAAAATCGTAAGTCCAAGCGGAATTTCGTAGGAAATGATCTGAGCCACCGATCGCATCGCACCAAACAAAGAGTATTTGTTATTGGAACCCCAACCGGCCATAAGGATACCCACTACATCGAAAGAGACAATGGCCATGAGATAAAAAACACCGACCGCTGCACCCGAACCTTGTAAATCGGGGGTAAGCGGCATGACGGCAAAACCGGCAAATACTGACGCAAAAATGAGGGTTGGTGCTAGTAGAAATAGTTTCCGATCGGCAGCGGTAGGAACAATGTCTTCTTTCTGAAGCAGCTTCAGTAAATCAGCGAAGAGTTGCAATAATCCCCATTTTCCGGTCTCCATCGGGCCAAGCCGATCCTGCATGAACGCCGAGACTTTACGTTCGGTATACACGCCAACGACCACAAAGCCGGAAGCCATTGCCAGGAAAATAGGGAGTGCAAGCATAGATAGGTTTGTAGTTTGTAGTTTGTAGTTTGAAGTGCGTCAGGCAACTACAAACCACAAACTACAAACTGTAAACTGGTTTTAAAACTCAGCCGTTTTGGGCGCTCTTGGGAAAGGGATAACGTCGCGGATGTTGCCCATACCTGTTACGAATAAAACCAGCCGCTCGAATCCAAGGCCGAAACCTGCGTGGGGAGCTGAACCGAATCGGCGGGTATCCAGATACCACCAGATAGCTTCGGGTTCGATGCCTACTTCGTGCATCCGGGTGACGAGTTTCTCCAGATTGTCTTCACGCTGCGAACCACCGATGATTTCACCGATGCCTGGGAACAATACGTCCATCGCTCGCACCGTCTTACCATCTTCGTCCTGCTTCATGTAGAACGCTTTTATCTCGCGAGGATAGTTGGTCAGAATGACGGGCTTTTTAAAGTGTTTTTCAACCAGATAGCGCTCGTGCTCCGATTGTAAATCGACGCCCCAGCTTACTTCGTACTGGAATTGGCCTTTCTTGGCAGGCTTCGAATTGACCAGGATGTCGATAGCTTCCGTGTACGTCAGTCGCACGAATTCATTGCTAATGACGAACTGAAGTTTTTCGAGCAACCCAAGTTCACTTTGTTCTTCTTTCTTTTTGGTTTTCTCTTCTTCTTTCAGGCGATTATCAAGGAAAGCCAGATCATCTGCACAGTGTTGAAGCGCATACCGAATCACGGTTTTGACGAAATCTTCGGCCAGATTCATGTTGTCCTCCAGCTCGTAAAAAGCCATTTCTGGCTCAATCATCCAGAATTCGGCCAGGTGACGCGTCGTGTTCGAGTTTTCGGCCCGGAACGTAGGTCCGAAGGTATAAATCTTACCTAGCGCCATTGCCCCTAATTCGCCTTCCAACTGACCCGATACCGTCAGGTTGGTTTCGCGACCGAAGAAATCCTGACTATAATCAACTTTGCCGTCTTCGGTGAGAGGTGGCTTGGTGGCATCAAGCGTTGTTACGCGGAACATTTCACCAGCACCCTCGGCGTCGGAAGCTGTAATGATGGGCGTGTTGAGGTAAAAGAACCCGTTGTCGTTAAAATATTTGTGCACCGCAAACGCCAGCGCGTGCCGAATCCGAAGAATGGCACTGAATGTATTGGTGCGCGGGCGGAGGTGGGCTATCTCACGCAGAAACTCCAGCGAGTGACGCTTAGGCTGCAACGGGTATTTTTCAGGATCGGCAGGACCGTAGATGAGTACATCAGCAATTTTTAGTTCAATCGCTTGTCCAGCCCCCTGTGACTCGACCAACTGACCCGTAATCGCCAGGCAGGCTCCGGTGGTAATCAGTTTCAGGGTTTCTTCGGGAAGTTGACCGGCTTCGGCTACAGCCTGAATATTATTAATGGTAGAGCCGTCATTGAGGGCTATAAATACGGCGTTTTTACTTTCGCGCTTGGTGCGAACCCAGCCCTTTACGGTCACGGTTGTGCCGACTTGGGCGGTCTTTAATAGTTGCTGAATTGGTAAATAACTCATACTAGAACGGCGACCAGATAGTGGTTGTAGCCGCAAAAGTACGGATTGTCAGTTGAAACGCCCACAGACAATTTTATTCCTCAAAAACTCCAATGATTAGTTACGTGCCAATTGCGGCCTTATTTTTGCAGCAAGACACGACACCACTTCTCAACATAATTCAAACGAGTATGTCAATTACGCTCTATATTGTCCGTCATGCTAAAGCAGAAGACAGAGCAATTTTTATGGCTGACCATGATCGTCAGCTAACACCCGACGGAATTATTGCCGCTGCCCGTATGGGCCGTTATCTACATCGGAAAGGTGTCCAGCCCGATCAGATGATAAGCAGTACAGCTCCTCGGGCTAAAGATACCGCAAAGGTATTTGCTGAGCAGTTGGGGTTTGATCTGGGTCAGATCCAATTAGATGAAAAGCTGTTCGATGGTGGACCAAAGGCCTATCTGGCCGCGATCAATGCGTTGCCACCTTCAACGAAGACAGCTATGATTTTCGGTCACAATCCGGATGTGTCGTATCTGGCTGAATTTCTGACCCATGAGAACATCGGATCGATGAGCAAAGGGGCTGTGGCTGTGGTTACGTTCGAGACTTCGGACTGGGCAGAGGTTTCTGGCCGGACGGGTAGTTTAGTTTTTCAGATTGGACCGAAACAACTTATAAATGAATAATAAATGAATAATGGATAAAACGTTTTTTTCGACAGGATTAACAGGATGTTCAGGATTTTTTTTGCGAATATCCTGGCCAATAAATTCTGAATATCCTATTAATCCTGTCGAAAAAAGAATTTGTCCTACACCTTCATTAAACTAATGAATCGGAATCGTCGCATTTTCATTATCGTGTTTATCGTCTTTACAACCATCGTAGCCCTATTTGCTATTGACATGGCTCGGCGGACGACTGCTCCCTGGAATAAACATCGGGAACTCGAACGGGCGTTACCTGCTAAAGATGGCACAGCCGTTGATACGGCCGCGACGGATACGTTACTTGCTCCCTAACGACTATGCTCCAACTTGCTGCTGTACATCACATTGCCATTATTTGCTCGGATTACGAGCTTTCGAAACGATTTTACACCGAAGTGTTAGGGTTTTCTGTGCTGGGTGAGTATTACCGGGCTGAGCGGCAATCGTATAAATTAGATCTGGCGCTGAACGGACAGTATCTAATAGAACTCTTCTCATTTCCCAATCCTCCGAAGCGCCCCTCCCGACCCGAGTCGGCGGGATTGCGCCATTTGGCCTTTGCGGTGACTAATCTTGATAGCGCCATTGCGCACTTAATGGAACAGGGCATAGTTACTGAACCCGTTCGCGTTGACGAACACACCGGTCGACGCTTTACCTTCTTCGCCGACCCCGACGCTTTACCGCTGGAGTTGTATGAGGTTTAGGGGCATGGAGCAGGGGGCACGGCGCAGGGAATTCATCTTACCCCTTCTCCCTGCGCCGTGCCCCCTGCTCCATGCATTTAAAGCGCTCTAGTTAATACCCTTACCAGCGCATCAACATCCTCTGGCGTGTTGTACAGGTGTGGTGCGATGCGTAAAACGCGTGCTCGGGCAGATACCGATACATTTTCGTTCAGCAAGGCTTGTTGAACCGCCATTGGATCGGCATGATTGGGTAACCACAACCCAACTAAGTGATAGCTGCGCCCCGAGTTGCTATTCTCGGGTTCAAGTTGGCAACCCAGTTCTTCCAGCTTCGACCAGGCGTTTACCATAAGATCTTTGGTATATGCCTGAATACGGGTAGGTTGCCAATCGATCAGCTGTGAGAGAGCCGTTTCGAGCATTGGCATCTGGAGAAAATGCGTATGCTCGCCTACGTTATAACGATAAGCTTTCGAACGATAGAGGGGCTGGTAGTCCATCAGTCGATGGAATTGATTACTGTCGAGTCGATTCATCCAGCCTTCTTCAAGCGGCACGCCATCATCGAAAGCTGGCCCAAAATAGGCCAATCCGAGCGAGTAAGGCCCCATCAGCCATTTATAACCAGCACAAACCAGCGCATCGGGTTGAACGGTAGCCAGATCAAAAGGGAGCGCACCAATCGCCTGAGTGCCATCAATTACCAACCAGGCTCCTACGTCGCGGGCTCGCTTACTGATCGCTTCCAGGTCGAAACGAATACCATACATCCAATGAACCGGTGGTACAACCACTAAAGCGGTATCGCTATCGATAGCGTCCAGTAGTCGTTCATTCCAGATGGCTCCCTTGGGAAATTCGGTAGGCATGCCGACTGTCGTGATTGTCAGGCCCAATTCGGTACTGACGCGGTTCCAGGCGTATACATCACTCGGAAACTCATCTCCAATAAGTACAATTTTCTGCCCGGCCTGAACCCCTGGTTTAAAAGCCAGATTGCGAGCTACTACGGCCATGCCATAGGACACAGAAGGTACGACCGCAATCCGATCTGGATCAGTATTATGGATAAGCCTAGAGAACAACTCCCGCACCCGAATGGCGCCACTAAAAAAATCGTCTGGCCGTAATCCGAAAGGGTTTGCCTGCTGGCTAAGGGCTGAATGCCCAGCTTGTTCGACCGCTTTGCTGAAGGGTGCTCGGGTAGCACAGTTCAGATAGTGAATAGTCGCTGGTAAATTAAATTGATCTTTTTGACAAAGAAGAGGAGTGGGATCAGCAACAGGCATAAGTTGTCCGGGATGAAGTAGTTATATGATGAAAGGTTATTCTGGCACGGGGTTTGTTTAGAATATTCTGAAACGTAAACAGTACCATTTTTATGAATACCCTATTGGGCATTGGTTCCCGCGTGCGTCATGCTGAGTTTGGTGATGGCGTAATTATTAATCTGAAAGCCAGTGGATACACCATTACATTTCTCGAGCATGGCGTGAAGATAATCAAATTCGATACGCCCCTGACCATTATCGAAGCGATTGAACCGGATGGTGATCTGGTAAGCTTGTTTGATGTTGAACAGGCGCTTACGCGAGTTCTCCAGAAATGGGTCGATCAAACCGAACTGGTGCCACTTGGCGATAAATGGAAAGGAGGGAAGCTAATCATGAAACCCGGCCGGACTGACTTAGCGCAGAAAGAAATGCCAATCGATGCCTTCTTTCATAAAATAGTAATGGTACGGGATCGGCTACGGGTACTCGAACAACGGGTAAATGCCAGCCAGCTCGATGATGAAGAGAAGATAAACATTCAACAATATATCACCCGGATTTACGGTAGCCTGACTTCGTTCAACCTGCTGTTTAAAAATCAGCACCAACAGTTCGTGGGTGAGAAAGCCACTGCTGAGGCCTAGTTTGCCGACGCGTAAGTTGAGAAAAGTAGTTTTAATGTTTCATATAGTTTTGGGTTAGTTAGATTGGGGGTTCCCCGCCGTCGGCTTCGACAGCGGGGACTTTTTTTGTAGCAGGGCGCTCGGAGCAAAGCGTATGACCCTCGTGTTTTATCCCCTGCTCCGCGCCCCCTGCCCCTTGCTATTTGCTCGTGGATGATACTCCCTAAGCGTTTGCTGCAAATAATCCCGGTCGAGATGGGTATAGATTTCGGTGGTGGTAATCGACTCATGGCCAAGCATTTGCTGGACGGCTCGCAGGTCGGCACCACCTTCAATCAAGTGCGTAGCAAAGGAGTGTCGGAAGGTGTGTGGACTGATCGTTTTTCTGATACCCACTTCCTCTGCCAGCTTTTTGATGGTTGTAAAGACGGTAATCCGCGACAATTGTTTACCCCGTAGATTCAAAAAAATAGTGTCTTCATCGCCCTTCTGAACCTCCAGCTGGCTACGTACATGCTCGACATAAATGCGCGTGTAATGCATAGCGTCTTCGCCGATTGGTACCAACCGAACTTTGTCGCCTTTGCCTAGAACGCGCACAAAGCCTTCGGTAAAAAAGCAGTTTGTCAGGCGCAGGTTAAGTAGCTCCGTTACCCGTAAGCCCGAGCTATAGAGAACTTCGAGCATAGCGCGATCGCGGGTGCCGCCAGGAGTCGACAAATCAATGGCAGCTAGCATAGCCTCAATTTCGGGGAAACTGAGTGTATCCGGAAGTTTTCGACCCAGCTTAGGTGCTTCTAACAGTTGCGTTGGATCGCGATCAATCAAATTTTCGAGTAGCAGGTACTTGAAAAACGACTTGATTCCCGACAACATCCGGGCCTGACTATGAGCTGTTAGCCCCAATTCGCCAAGATATTTCAGGAAATTCATCAACTCTTTTTCCGTCACCTGCATAGGCGTTCTGGCCGGATCAGTCAGCAGAATGTATTCGTGAAGTTTCTCGGCGTCGTGCAAATACGCTTCCACTGAGTTTTCGGCTAATGACCGTTCGAGTTTGAGGTAGTTCTTAAAGGCGTTTATATAACTTTGCCACACAGATAGATTTACGATTTACGAAGTACGAGTTGCGATGTAGGGCTCCGAATTAGTAAATATCGTACCTCGTAAATCGTAACTCGTAAATCAAGTACATGAAACAAATTCTCATTATCAACGGCCCCAACCTTAACCTATTGGGTAAGCGTGAGCCAACTATTTATGGTAACCGATCTTTCGTTGAGTACCTGGAAACCCTCGAAGCGAAGTTTCCGGAAGTGCAACTTCGCTATTTTCAGTCGAATCACGAGGGCGAACTGATCGATAAAATTCACGAGCTAGGCTTCGATATCGATGGAATCGTCATCAATGCTGGCGCCTATACCCACACATCTATTGCCATCGCGGATGCCCTATCGGCAGTAACAGCCCCCGCCGTAGAGGTGCATATCTCGAACGTTCACGCTCGCGAGTCCTTTCGGCATCACAGTTATCTTTCGGCAAAATGTAAAGGGGTTGTGGTGGGTTTAGGGTTGATGGGGTATGAAATGGCGGTGAGGTATTTAATGGATGTATGAAGTATGATATAGGATATATTTTTACAAATCATACATCATACATCATACATCATACATCATACATCATAATGATCACCTTCTACCCCGGTCCGTCTAAAGTTTATCCGCAGGTAGCTGAATATGCTGCCGAAGCAATACAACAGGGCATTGTGAGCCTGAACCACCGAAGCGCAGGCTTTATGGATATCGTGAAAGAGACCATTCGGCTACTTCACGAAAAGCTCGAAATTCCGGCCGATTACCATATTGCTTTGGTTTCGTCGGCGACGGAATGCTGGGAAATTGTGGCTCAGTCGCTGACTGCCGAAGCGAGCTTACATCCGTATAGTGGGGCCTTTGGGAAAAAATGGGCTGAGTATGCGTATCGAATCAAGCCCCCTGCCAGCCTAAACGAAGCCGATGTATTGTGTATCGTTCAAAACGAAACATCTAATGGTACACAGGTGACGATGGAAACGCTGGCCCAGTTCAGGCGAGATTTCTCTTCGCTGATTGCGGTCGATGCGGTTTCGTCAATGGCGGGGATCGCTTTCGATTGGACATTGGCCGATGTCTGGTTTGCTTCCGTACAGAAATGTTTTGGTCTTCCAGCGGGCTTAGCTGTCCTGGTGTATTCGCCAGCTGCGCTCAAACGAGCCGAGGAAATTGGCGAGAACAACCATTATAACAGTCTATTATTTATCCACGAAAATTTTTCGAAGTTTCAAACGCCGTACACCCCGAATGGGCTAGGCATTTATATGCTGATGCGCGTTCTACAACAGGTGCCACCAATTGCCGTTGTTAATACTCTGACAAAAAAACGGGCTGCTGATTGGTACGCTTTTTTTGAAGAGACTAGCTTGGCCCTTGACTCACCAGCTTTCAAGCTACTGATCAACGACCCCGCTACTCGTTCAGATACCGTGATTGCAGTTGAAGGTTCTGAAGCCGCGATAAAGGCTATTAAAGCCGCTGCTCAGCAGGCGGGTATAACCCTTGGGAATGGCTATGGTGACTGGAAAAATACAACGTTCCGCATTGCTAACTTTCCGGCTATTTCTGATGAAGAGATTGGAACTTTGAAAAAGTTTCTGGAGTCATATAAGTAGCGTGGACTTTAGTCCGCGTAGCCGAAAGCTAATTTTCTATTTACTTTACCAGTTAGCCTTCGGCTACGCGGACTAAAGTCCACGCTACATTGTGATTAATATATCGTTATGTTCAGCATCAAGGAAGTTGTTTCCGTTACACTCATCCTATTTTCAGTAATTGACATCGTTGGGTCGTTACCGGTATTGATTGACCTTCGTAAAAAGACTGGGAAAATAGAATCGGAGCAGGCTACGTTTGCTTCGGGGGTGTTAATGATTTCGTTTCTGTTTGTTGGGGAAGAAATTCTGAAACTATTCGGGGTTGATGTTGCGTCGTTTGCCGTGGCAGGAGCGTTGATAATCTTCCTGATCGGTCTGGAGATGATTCTGGGACGAACCATCTTCAAATCAGAAATAGCTTCGGGTGGTGCCACTCACATTGTACCAATCGCGTTTCCGCTAATAGCCGGGGCTGGTACATTGACAACCATCATTTCGTTACGGGCTGAATACCAAACACTAAATATAATTATCGGAATTATTTTAAATCTGATCCTGATTTATGTAGTCCTGAAATCATCGGGCTGGCTCGAAACCCGTCTCGGACAGGGTGGACTGGATGTACTCCGTAAAATATTTGGAATCATTCTACTAGCTATTGCTATTAAGTTATTCAAGACGAATTTGATTGCTGATTTTTGATTCTAAAATCAGACCGTTCAGTTTGTGTTCATACAAGAATTCAAAATAGCCTTTTGTCAGAATTAATCTTCTGACAAAAGGCTATTTTTTGTAAAAACGCCTGTTTTTCAGGCAATCAGCCCTGTTTTTAAAGGTCCTAACTGCTTCTATACACTTTTTTATTAATAGACGCTTAAAATTATAAAGTGATAAATTTTTTGCCCGAATGTTGTATTTTATAGGATTTGACGAATTAAAATTATAATATTTCCTGAAAAACAGTAAAAAGTATGGTTGTAGGGGTTGTTGGCCTTTATATTTTATTGTAAAGCCGTATTATATTTGCCGAAAGTCTAGTGAAGAAACCCCTATTCAAAATAATCCACTGTACATCATGGCAAAATCGAAGTTAGAGTACATTTGGCTCGATGGCTACAAGCCCACCCAAAGCCTACGGTCCAAAACTAAAATTGAGGACGATTTCTCAGGCAACCTTGAAGACTGCTCGATGTGGTCGTTTGATGGATCTTCAACCGAACAGGCTGAAGGTGGTAAGTCAGACTGTCTGCTGAAGCCTGTTTTCATCTGCCCTGATCCACAGCGCAAAAACGGTTATCTGGTAATGTGTGAAGTACTGAATGCTGATGGTACTCCTCACGTGACTAATGGTCGTGCTACGATTGAAGACGACGATAACGATTTCTGGTTTGGTTTTGAACAGGAGTACTTCCTGTGGGATATGAAAATTGATAAGCCACTGGGCTTCCCAGCCGAAGGCTTCCCAACTCGCCCACAAGGTCCTTATTATTGCTCGGTAGGTGCACAGAATGCCTATGGTCGCTATATCATTGAAGAACACCTTGACGTTTGCCTCGACGCTGGTCTGAACGTAGAAGGTATCAATGCTGAAGTAGCAACCGGACAGTGGGAGTTCCAGATCTTCGCGAAAGGCGCTAAAGCAGCTGGTGATCAAATCTGGGTTGCTCGTTACTTGCTGGAGCGTATCGGTGAGAAGTACGGTATTTCGATCAACTGGCATTGCAAACCCCTGGGCGATACCGACTGGAATGGCTCGGGTATGCACGCAAACTTCTCGAACTCTGTACTCCGTACAGCAGGCAGCAAAGAAGTTTATGCTGAAATCTGTGAAGCATTCGGTAAAACACCAGAAGTTATCAAAGCGCACATCGATGTATATGGTGCAGATAACGAAATGCGCCTAACAGGTAAGCACGAAACGCAGTCGATCGATCAATTCTCATATGGTGTATCTGACCGTGGTGCTTCGATCCGTATCCCAATTGCTACGGTAGAGCGCGGCTGGAAAGGCTGGTTAGAAGATCGTCGTCCAAACTCGGCTGCCGATCCATACAAAGTTGCCGCTGTTATCATCAAAACCGTTAAATCGGCTGGTGTCGTATTAGCATAAGGCAACATACATCGTTTTATGAAGCCCGACCACGTGAGTGGTCGGGCTTTTTTTTGTTATTCATTGTAATCTGTGTCGAAGGCGTGTAAGTTTGGCAAATAGTTTAACCTAAAACCCTTTTAACCAGTCAATGTCCAATTTTCGTTTTAAAGCGCTTGAAATCGCCCAAAACCGCCAGGCTATGCCAGTAACTGCCCCTACGGAGCGGGTTGGCGATTTTTTTGGTAGTTATACGTTTAATAATGAGGTCATGCGGGCGCTACTTTCACCCGAAGCGTATCTGAAAGTAACCGAAGCTATTAATACCAACGGTCAGATCGATCGGGGAATTGCCGACGAAGTAGCGAGTGCTATGAAGTCGTGGGCCACGTCGAAGGGGGCTACTCACTACACACACTGGTTTCAGCCGTTAACGGGTGAAACCGCCGAAAAACACGATGCATTTTTCGATATTACCTTTGATGGTAAAGCGGTCGAGAAATTCAAAGGAAGTGCCTTGGTGCAACAAGAACCCGACGCATCGTCGTTTCCGAACGGTGGCCTGCGAAATACCTTCGAAGCGCGGGGCTATACCGGCTGGGACCCCTCATCGCCAGCTTTCCTGATGGATAACGGAGCGGGCGGAAAAACACTCTGTATTCCGTCGGTCTTTATCTCCTACACCGGCGAAGCATTAGATTATAAGACACCTTTGTTGAAAGCACTTAATGCCCTGGATAAGGCGGCTACGGCTGTTTGTCAGTACTTTGACCGGAATATCACGAAAGTAACGCCAACCCTTGGTCCAGAGCAGGAATACTTTGTAGTCGACCGTGCGCTATTCTATGCACGCCCTGATTTGGTACTAGCTGGCCGAACGTTATTTGGGCACGCACCCGCCCGTGGACAGCAATTGGAAGACCACTATTTTGGGTCAATTCCTCCTCGCGTCAATGCCTTTATGGTAGACTTTGAGTTCGAGTCGATGAAGTTAGGTATGCCTGTCCGTACGCGCCACAATGAAGTAGCGCCCGGTCAGTTCGAGGTGGCACCAACGTTTGAGGAAGTCAATCTGGCGGTCGATCACAATGCGCTCCTGATGGATCTAATGGAGAAGATCGCCGAGAAGCACAACCTGAAAGTGCTCTTTCACGAAAAACCGTTTGCGGGCGTCAACGGCAGTGGCAAGCATAACAACTGGTCGATGGGAACCAATACGGGAATTAACTTGCTGGCTCCCAGTACTAAACCCAAAGAAAGCCTGCGATTCCTGACATTCCTGGTAAACGTTGTGAAGGCTGTACACGACAACGCCGATTTGCTTCGGGCCAGCATCGCATCGGCGGGTAACGAACACCGCCTTGGGGCTAATGAAGCGCCACCCGCCATTGTGTCTATTTTTCTGGGTGAAGCCTTAACGCAAGCACTTAATGATCTGGAAACCAAGTCGGAAGTGACGGTTAACAAAGGAGACAATGTGTACTACAAATTAGGGCTGAATCGAATCCCCAGCCTGATGCGCGACAATACGGATCGTAACCGAACATCACCTTTTGCTTTTACGGGAAACAAGTTTGAGTTCCGGGCGGTGGGAAGTTCGGCCAACTCGGCATCGACAATGACTGTTTTGAATGCCATTGTCGCTGATCAATTGAATAAGTTCAAATTTGATTTGGATGCACGATTGGCGAAAGGCGAGAAGAAAGAACTCGCCATTGTCGACATCTTAAAAGAATACTACGCCAACAGTAAACGAATTCTGTTCGAAGGTAATGGTTACTCCGATGAGTGGGTTGAAGAAGCGGCTCGGCGGGGGTTATCAAATATCAAATCATCGCCAGATGCTTTAGGCATTTTTGTGCAACCCGAATCACTGGCACTTTTCGAGCGAACGGGCATCATGAATCATGCCGAAGTTGAATCGCGCTACGAAATTGAGCTTGAGAAATACATAAAAAATGTACAGATCGAGTCGCGGGTGATGGGTGATTTGGCGATGAACCACGTTGTTTCGACCGCGCTGAAATACCAGAATAAACTGGCCGAAACCGCCCGCAATCTGGTCGAGTTGGGCATGACTGCTGAAGCCGAACCGATTAAGGATATTCTACGTGAAATTTCGACGCGCGTTATGGTGATCAAGAAAGGTGTAGAAGCCATGATTGAATCACGTAAAAAGGCCAATAACGTACTTGATACAGGTGAACGTGCTAAACTCTACGCCACCGAAGTAAAAGATCATTTTGAGCTAATCCGCTACGAGGTAGATAAGCTTGAGGAGGTCGTGGACGATGAAGACTGGCCACTGGTCAAGTATCGTGAGTTGTTGTTTGTGAAGTAGTCAGAACCGGGATTTTTATGATTTGACTGATCGACTATGATTTAACTAATAAACTTTCGTTAAAAGCGAAAATCACATTTTTCCAATCATAGTCAGTCAGTCAAATCACAAAAATCCCGGTTCAAAATTATACCCTTGTGAATCCCAGTTCCGATATTCTTCATGACCTTGCTGCTTTACCGCACCGTGGTACTGCAACGCCAGAAGGGGCTGAAGCGGCACGACTGCTTCAATCGCATCTGACAGAGATGGGAGCTTCTGTACGAACAGAGCCTTTTCAGACGCCCAAAACTTATGTAACCATTGTCTACTGGTTAATTGGTGGGTTGCTTACTGGCTTGATCTTACTACCCGTCACAGGTGTTGCAGTTGGCTTTGTCTGGTATTTTTTCTGGATGGCTTGGAAGTACTTCAACTGGCGTTATTCATTCATTGTCCGATTCCCCATACAGCATACAGCAACCAATGTTATTGGAAAATGGACAGGCAGTGGAGCGGGAGAAAATCGACGGAAAGTAATCCTGATGGCACACTACGATACGGCCCCGGTATCGTTGCTATATAGCCCAAAGCAACAGGCAAATTTTCGAATCTCCTTACTTATTTCGCTCTGGCTGATGCTTCTGGCGGCTTCTTTGGCTACCCTCGAAGTATTCAGGATTGGCTTACCCTACCTAACGTATGTTCGGTATGGGCTCATAGGCTACTTTATTGTACAGGCCATTATGGGTACAGTAGGCTACTGGCTTAAAGGCTATACCAATGGCGCTAGTGACAATGCAACCGGTGTGGCTGCCGCATTAGCCACCGCCGACCGACTTCGGGAAGCGAATTTACCCGACCTGGATTTGGAAGTTGTCCTAACCAGCGCCGAAGAGGTGGGCATGATTGGGGCTCACGCGTATGTCGAAGCGCATAAACGGGAATGGAAACGAAAACAGACACTAGCCATTAATTTCGATACCCTTGGTGCCGGTAAACTCACGATTATCGAGCAAACGGGCACTGCCGAATTAATTCAGTATAACAATGAACCTACCCGGCTGGCTCGGCAACTGATTGAAAATGATTTTTTTAAAGATCGAGCACAGGTAGGTCGCTGGCATACCGCCGACTTCGATAGTGTATGGTTTGTGCGAAACCGCATTCCGGTTTTGGCTTTATGTGCCTTAGATGCTGATGGACGAATGCCCCATATCCACCAGCCCGACGACGTATTGGCAAATGTCGATAAAGCACCCATTTATACAGCAGTCGATCTTAGCGAAGCAGTGGTTATAGAGTGGTTGAAAAATCAACCTGCTAAGTAGAATTACAAACTTTTTTGCTGTTGATTGGTACTAAGGTTTAGGGATTGCTCCTAAAGTAGGTTGGCTAATTGGGGTAATTACCGCTTAAGGTTCGTTCATCATTGTTCATTAACCCTTACTTTTGTCAAATGGCTACTTATAAAAACGAAGGGTTCGACCCAGAAGAAATCAGCGCACTCAAAGAGGAGTGTAAGCAGGAAGGTAAATCGTTCGTTATTGTAGAAGACGACGATTTAGATACGCTGGACGAGGGAGAATGTGTGCATATTCAATTTCCTGGCCACTATCAGGGCGAGGAAGTTATTTTCGATACGCTGGTTTATACGCTTCGGTTGCATCATAGCAGCTTAGTTTATGAAATGGCTGTTGAACAGGTTCGGAAAACCTTTCCAGAATACGTACCCCCCGAAGAACGTAAACCCAACTACAAAATCGATCCTGAGCTGGAGGAAGAAGCCGAAACGGCTTTAACTGAAATTATTGAGGAAATCGAAGAACTGGAGACAGTCAAAGTACAGGAACACGTTGAAGTCGATGCCCAGTCCGACTATGGCATTGCTCTGGATGTATGCCTGAACGTAGAAGAAATCACGGACGACGTAATTGAAGACTTTATCGCCCACTTTAAATCAAATACCCTCTCGCTCGATACCACGCTGTATTCATTCTCCAGCGAGGAGGAAGAAAACTAAATGAGTGGAATCGGACCGCCGAAGCGGAGCGAAAGAGTGAATGAGCGAAACCATCGGACTATTCACTCTTTCGCTCCGCTTCGGCGGTCCGATTTCACTCTTTCGCTCATTAATTATGCAACAACCAGATTCTCTTAATCAGGTTGCGGAATTTCACCGCACCTTTCATGCTCCTGTATTAGAAACACCCCAGATCCCTTCGGCTGCTCGTTGCCAGCTTCGGGTGTCGCTACTGGCTGAAGAACTCGATGAATTGCGAGAAGCGATTGCTGAAGGCGACATTGTGGCCGTAGCCGATGCCCTTTGCGATTTGCAATATGTACTATCGGGGGCCGTACTAGAGTTTGGGTTAGGGGATAAATTCAAAACACTTTTTGACGAAGTACAGCGCTCGAACATGAGCAAAGCCTGTCTAACAGTGGCTGAGGCTGAAGCAACCGTTGCAGCGTATCAGGCTAAAGGCTTTCCCTGCCATTTCATTGAATCGGATGGGAAATATCTGGTGTTCCGCGACGCCGATCATAAAACACTCAAAAGCGTAAATTACTCTCCAGCAAATCTGGCAGGAATTCTGGAATAAATGAACCGCAAAGGACGCGAAGGTATACGCAGAGAACACTAAGATTCTTGGCACTTATCTTTGCGTTCTCTGCGTATACCTTCGCGTCCTTTGCGGTAAAAAAATGAAAAACTACACGTATACAGCCGTAGATCGTTTTCTTCGTTACGTTCAGATCGACACCCAGTCGGACCCACAATCGACAACAAATCCGAGTACCGAAAAACAGAAAGACCTTAGTCGTTTACTGGTTCAGGAATTACTTGCTATGGGCATTGCGGACGCTGAACTTGATGAGTGGGGCTATGTGTACGCAACCATTCCGGCCAATACCGAAAAGACAAATGTGCCAACCATTTGTTTTTGCTCTCATGTCGATACATCGCCCGATGTAACAGGCGCAGGAGTTAAGCCAATGATTCATCAGAACTGGGATGGTTCTGATATTGTCTTGCCTGATGACTCTTCGCAGATTATTCGAGTTATCGATCATCCTGATTTAGAGTACCAGATAGGTAACGACATCATAACTGCCAGCGGTACGACTTTACTTGGAGCCGACAATAAGGCGGGTGTCGCCGAAATCATGGACGCGGCTAATTACCTATTGACCCATCCAGAGGTTAAACATGGCCTTATTCGATTGCTTTTTACACCCGATGAAGAAGTTGGTCGAGGTACCGAAAAGGTTGATATTCAGAAATTAGGGGCTGATTTTGGCTATACGATCGACGGAGAAGCGTTGGGTACGCTTGAAGATGAAACCTTCTCTGCCGACGGCGTTAAGGTCACTATTCAGGGAGTGAGTACCCATCCCGGTTTTGCCAAGGGCAAGCTCGAAAACGCGCTGAAAATCGCTGCCGATTTGCTGGCGCTACTGCCTAAACATGCGCTTTCGCCCGAAACAACAGAGGAAAAAGAGGGTTTTGTTCATCCAACCCACATGGAAGGCAATCAGGATCAGGCCGTTCTGGAGTTCATTATCCGAGACTTTACCGAGGTTGGCTTGCAGGAGAAAGAAACGTACCTCCAAAATCAACTCAACGATGTGTTGAAAAACTACCCTGGTTCGTCGGCTCAGTTTGTTGTGAAGGAGCAATACCGCAACATGAAAGATGTGCTTGACCAGCATCCAGCGGTAGTCGATAATGCCCTGGAAGCCATTCGTCGGGCAGGACTAACGGCCGAACGTCGTAGTATTCGGGGAGGCACAGACGGATCGCGGCTATCGTTTATGGGGTTGCCCTGTCCTAATATTTTCGCGGGCGAACACGCGTTTCATTCCCGGCTTGAGTGGGTATCAGTACAGGATATGCAAAAAGCCGTTGACGTAATTGTGAATGTAGCGCAGGTTTGGGAAGAACGAAGTTAGGCTGATAGACCATTTGCGTAGTATATAGAACAATCGAGTTTGTCGGTGGGTTAAGCAGGAAACTCAACTCAACGTATATGGAAAGCGAACTCGACCTTGATTTGCCCGTTGACACCAGCCCAAAATCGCCATACGATGTAACGGATGACGTCGCCGGATTAAAGACACTCTTTGTCAATGTCTTTTTTATTGGAACACCCGGTCAGGATAACAAATGGGTGCTAGTCGATACGGGCTTAGCAGGTTTTACGAACCAGATTAAGAAAAAAGCCGAGGAATTATTCGGCCCCGATACCAAACCCGATGCCATCATTCTGACGCATGGTCATTCAGATCATACCGGCGGATTAAAAACATTGTTAAATGACTGGGATGTGCCAGTCTACGCCCATCGGCTGGAGTTGCCCTATTTGCAGGGAAAATCGAGTTATCCCCCACCTGACCCGGCTATTGGTGGAGGAGCTATGGCGTATATGTCGTGGGTGTTTCCTATCGGACCAAGTGATTTCGGTGACCGGATTAAGCCAATCTCGGAGGATGGGGCTATTCCGGAACTACCCGATTGGCGTGCTATTCATACGCCCGGTCATGCACCTGGGCATATTTCGCTCTTCCGCGACAAAGACCGGACTCTGCTGGCAGGTGATGCTTTCGTGACTACAAACCAAAATGCGCTCACTGCCGTAGCCACGCAACGGGAAGAATTTCATGGACCACCAGCCTATTTTACCTGCGATTGGGCAGCGGCTAAAAAATCAGTCTTAAAGCTAAACAACCTCAATCCACGAGCTGCCGGAACAGGGCA
Source organism: Spirosoma litoris (assembly GCF_054776755.1). Lineage (NCBI taxonomy): Bacteria > Pseudomonadati > Bacteroidota > Cytophagia > Cytophagales > Cytophagaceae > Spirosoma > Spirosoma litoris. The sequence goes on from NZ_BAAHBI010000010.1 coordinate 497,757, forward strand.
TGGGGTGTCGGTCCGAGGACTTGCTCTTGAGCTTGGGTTAAATCGACTGGCGCATGATTTTGAGACTCGTTCTATTCCATCGTCGGATGGGCGTTATGTAAAGCAACCCGCCGTGACCGATGAGAACGGCATTGTAGAGATGCCACCCCCAACTTCCTTTAACGTCGCCCGCACGCTAGCCTGGGGGGCCTTAGCGGGATTGACGGTTTATTTGCTTTGGTCGGGCAGGCGTTTGGTGATTGGTAAATAACGTGAATAATGGATAAAATCTGAAATTATTGACTGATTACCAGTCATTTATAATATTGTTTTTTGTCATCCCGACGCCAGGAGGGATCTTCGGTAAATAACCAGTTGCCGAAGATCCCTCCTGGCGTCGGGATGACAAAAAACTAGTATAATTCTATTCGTAAATCCTCCATTATTCACGTTAAATGATGAAAAAGAACCCTAGCTTTTCTGATAGGGTTCTTTTTTACAAGTGAGTTATTGAATGAAAGGTAGATTTTTGACTTATTTTACAACGCTTGGTGGAGGATAGTGTGACACTTTACCAAAGAAACATGTTACTTTGGTGTAAATCAGCCAGCGTATACGACACATGGATGCCTTGATCTTAAAAAAATACGAATCTTTACCCGCTGATTTACGGAGAGAGGTTAGTGACTTTATTGACTTTCTAGGAAGTAAATATCAGAAGCAAATAACTGATTCGGCATCACTTGCTCATAAACGGGCCTCTCTTTTCGGAAATGCGAAAGGACTGATTACTATTCGTCCTGGATTTGATGATATACCAGAGGGATTTGAAGAGTACCAATAATGGATTATATACTTGACACACAAGTTTTCATTTGGCATGCAACGGGTGATGTTAAACTGAGCAATAGAGCCAAACAAATAATTGAATCCGATGCAACTTGCTGGATAAGTATTGCCAGTATTTGGGAAATGGCAATTAAGTATAAATTAGGGAGTCTATTATTTGCGAAGCCTTTTGACGAATTGATTCAGGAGCAAATCACTTTATACGACTACAACGTTTACCCTATTGAACTTCGTCATACGTTTCTTCTTAGTCAGCTAGAACAGCATCATAAAGACCCTTTTGACCGATTAATTATTGCACAATCAATTGTTGATAATATCCCGGTAATAAGTGTCGATTCTGCTTTTGATCTGTATCCTGTTAACCGAATCTGGTAGTTCTATGGCTGAGAAAAAGCCGAAGTTTTATGTAGTCTGGCAGGGGCGAAAGCCCGGTGTTTACGATAGTTGGGACGAAGCTAAAGTCCAGACAGACGGGTTTCCCAAACCCTTGTTCAAATCGTTTGATAGTAAACCAGCTGCGCTGAAAGCCTTTAAAGACAAACCCCACGTTCATATTGGTCAGGGAACTAAACCCACTGGTAAACAGGGGAAATTAGACGGGTTGGTTGGCTTGCCTATCCAGGATAGCCTGGTTGTCGATGCAGCCTGGAATACGGCTACTGGCGATATGGAGTATCAGGGGATTTATTTAGCTACGAAGCAAAAACTATTTCTGAAAGGGCCCTTTGCGGATGGAACGAACAACATTGGTGAGTTCCTGGCCATTGTTCATGCACTTGCACTCTTACACCAAAAAAACAGCAATATCCCCGTGTATTCCGATTCGCGGACAGCCATTGGCTGGGTTCAGAAGAAAAAAGCGAACACTAAACTCGAAGAAACATCTCGCAATGCCGAACTCTTCGAACTGATAGATCGGGCTGAAACCTGGCTCAAGACCCATCGATTCGCTAACCCAGTCCTGAAATGGGAAACCACGGTCTGGGGCGAAAATCCAGCCGATTTTGGCAGAAAGTAAGGTGATGTATGATATAGGGTGTATGATGTATAACTATTAAATGCACCTCCTATCATACATCATACACCCTATATCATACATCACATTGTTTTCCTTTAAGCAATTCACCATTCAACAGGATCGTACGGCTATGAAAGTCTGTACGGATGCCTGCGTATTGGGGGCCTATGCTGACGTAGGAGTAGGCGGGCGTGTGTTAGACATCGGTACAGGGACAGGTTTGCTGGCGTTGATGGCTGCACAGCGCAACCCAACAGCGAGTGTTGATGCGGTTGAGATTGATGCGGCCGCGTTTGGTCAGGCGACAGAAAATGTATCGGTCAGCCCATTTGCAGAACGGATACGAGTAATTCATAGACGGATTCAGGAGTTCGGAGATGGTCATGTTTACGACCGAATCCTAACAAACCCTCCTTTCTACACCAACCATCTTCGGTCGCCCGATGCGGCTGTTAATCGGGCGCTTCACACCGATGAGTTACCATTCTCGGAACTGCTTGAGGCTGTTGTTCGGTTATTGGCGTTAGAGGGGCAGTGGTGGGTACTGTTGCCACCTTATGAAACAGAAAGATTAACAGAGTCAGCACAAACAATAGGCTTAAAACCGTTTAAACGGCTTTTTTTGAAGCACAATGAGCGGAAGCCTGCCTTTCGGGTTGTTACGGGTTTTTCGTTCGGGGCTAGGCTAATTATCAATGAAACGCTGAGAATTTATGAAACCAATCTGGTAAGCCAGGCTGATGGAAAGATGCCAACGGCAACTTATACATCAGAATTCCGAGCTTTACTGAGCGATTTTTACCTACTGTTTTAAAATAGTAACTTTGCCGTCTCACTAATTGCTTTCATTATGGAAAAAGGCCAGATTGTGCAGGAGATTCAGCATTATTTTGCCGATAAACCAGTTGAGCGAGCCTGGTTATTTGGTTCGTTTGCCAGGGACGAGCAAGAGACTGATAGTGACATAGATGTTTTACTAGAACTTGACTTCTCGGTGCCGATTGGGCTAGAATACATACATTGGTGGATGGATTTAGAAAAAAAACTTAATCGTAAAGTTGATTTAGTTTGTGAGGGCACCTTATCAAAGTATATCATTCCTTTTGTAAATCAGGATAAACAGTTGATTTATGAAAGGTAGATTGCCGAACAAAGCACGGCTAGAACATATTCTTGACGCATTACAAACAGTTGACATATTTATTGACGGGCTAACATTTGATGAGTTTGCCGTAGATTTAAAAACTACATTTGCGGTCGTAAAGGCCCTGGAAATTGTTGGCGAAGCCGCAATCATGTTACCAATGAGATTCAGGAATTGGATAGCACAATCGATTGGGGAGCCATTATTGCCCCGCGACATATACTTGTACATGAATAGTATGGTATTCGACCCGAAATTCTTTGGCGTATTATTACAAAACACACGGCTGAACTGAAACCGAAAATTCAGGCGTTAATTGATCAATTAACGAGCCTTAATCAAATGTCTGAATTGCTTCAACTAACCGTTCTGATTCCACTCTACAATGAAGAAGAGTCGCTGCCTGAACTGCACGACTGGATTGTACGAGTCGTAACAGAGCAGCAGTATACATATGAAATCCTGTTCGTTGATGACGGCAGCACCGACGAGTCGTGGGCTGTGATCGAACGACTGGCACAGGCTAGTTCGACAGTCCGTGGTATCCGGTTTAATCGGAATTATGGCAAGACAGCGGCTTTGCAAACGGGTTTCCAGGCGGCTCGTGGTCAGGTAGTCATTACGATGGATGCCGATCTACAGGATAGCCCCGACGAAATACCGGAATTGTACCGGATGATTACAGAAGAGAAATTCGATCTGGTGTCGGGATGGAAACAGAAACGCTACGATCCTATTACGAAAACGCTGCCGACCAAACTGTTTAATTCGGTTTCGCGCTGGATTTCGGGGGTGCAGCTTCATGATTTCAACTGCGGCCTAAAAGCATATCGGCAGAAAGTTGTTAAAACCATAGCGCCGACACTCTATGGCGATATGCACCGAAACCTGCCCATTGTAGCTAACTGGAACGGGTTTGGTAAGATCGGTGAGAAGGTGGTTCAGCACCGGGCGCGTAAATATGGTACCACTAAATTTGGTCTCGAACGTTTTGTCAATGGTTTTCTGGATGTACTCGTTATCGCGTTTGTTCAGAAATTCAGTAAACGGCCCATGCACTTTTTTGGAACGTTCGGCACCTTGTCGTTTTTCGTAGGTACTGTGCTGGCCATCTGGTTGATCGTTGAAAAACTGATTAATATTTCCCAGGGCGTTAAATTTCGAAACGCTACCGACAACCCACTGTTTTATTTCGGCTTAGTCGCGATAATTCTGGGCGTTCAGTTGTTTCTGGCAGGCTTTCTGGGCGAAATGCTGGTTCGACAATCGCTGGGTAAATCGAGCGATATGCAGATTGCTGAGCGAATCGGCTTTACAGAGCAAAGAAGTATTGGCATTACCGACGTACATTTATAAATAAAACAACCTCCATAGTAAAAAGCAATGAAGAGTAATTTTAAAGCGCATCCTTGGCATGGTATCCCAATTGGCGAATTAGCGCCCAAACAAGTGACTGTCTTTGTCGAGATTGTACCGACCGATACCGTTAAGTACGAAATCGATAAAGCAACAGGCTACCTTAAAATTGACCGCCCTCAGCAATATTCCAACGTATTACCTGCGCTTTACGGCTTTATTCCCCAAACCTTTTGTGGCGATCAGATCGCGAAACTGGCAACTGAAAAATCAGGTCGGACAGTTGAACTGGGCGATGGTGACCCGCTCGACATCTGTGTATTGACGGAGCGCGAGATTACCCACGGTGATTTGATTCTACAAGCGATCCCCATCGGTGGTTTCCGCCTGATCGACAAAGGTGAGGCCGACGATAAAATTATTGCCGTTCTGAAAGGCGACGCCATGTATGGCCAATATACCGAACTGGGTCAACTGCCCGAAGCAGTCGTAAAACGGTTACGTCACTACTTCCTGACCTATAAAAACCTGCCCGAGGAACCAGCCGTTATGGAACTGGCCAATATCTACGGACAAGCCGAAGCCTGGGAGGTTATTCAAACATCTATTAACGATTATAAGTTGATGTAATAAAGGGACCATTCGTCCGCTGTTTTACGCGTTCAACACGTTGTATAGCCTGGGAATTTACTTCCGGGCTATATTTGTAATAACCTGTTAACAAGGGGCTCAATTTATTTTAATACATGCGACAGTTTCTTAAATATGTGCTGGCCACCATTATTGGCCTGATACTGTTTTCGTTTGTGGGCTTTCTGCTTCTCATTGGCTTTGCGGCAGCGTTATCGACGTCTGGAGATAAGAAACCGGATGTAAAAGCGAACTCAGTACTGAAAATAGATTTAGACAAACCCATTGAAGAGCGTAGTAGCGAAAATCCCTTTGAAGGCTTCGGCCCGATTCAGGGATCAGGAGATGCCATTGGGCTAATTGAATTAAAGGAGAGCTTAAAGAAGGCGAAAGAAGACGATAATATCAGCGGTATCTACCTCCAGACCGAAGATCCACAGGCTGGCTGGGCTACGGTTGAAGAGGTTCGAAATGCGCTTATCGACTTCAAACAGTCGAAAAAGTTTGTCTATGCCTATGCTGAAGGCATGAGCGAAAAAGGTTATTACCTCGCATCGGTTGCCGACAAGATTTACCTGAACCCGGCTGGCGAACTGGAATGGAACGGTCTCAACGCCGAACTATCTTTCTTTAAAGGCACGCTCGATAAGCTGGGACTGAAGCCTGAAATTTTTCGGGTAGGGGAGTTCAAGAGTGCGGTGGAGCCGTTTATTCGTGAGAATATGAGCGAGCCCAACAAACGCCAGGTGACCTCATTCCTGAATTCGATCAACGATCATATGCTGGTTCGGGTAGCACAAAGCCGTGGCTTGCGTGTCGATTCGCTGAAACGATATGCAGATAATCTCACTATCCAAAAGCCGGAGGATGCACTACGAACTAAACTGGTTACCAATGTTGGCTATCAGGACGAACTGGAATCTGTGATTCGGAAACAGGTAGGTATCGATGAGAAAAAGAAAATCAACTACGTTTCGCTGAGTAAATACGAAAAGTCAGACTCAGAAGAAGGAACAGGGGGCAGTTCAAATCGCATTGCGGTCATTGTTGCTTCGGGCGATATTCATTCAGGCAAAAGCGGTGAAAACAGCATCGGCTCCGAAACCATTGTGGAAGAGCTACGAAAAGCCCGCTTAGATGATAAAGTGAAAGCCATTGTATTGCGGGTAAACTCGGGCGGAGGTAGCGCATTGGCATCGGATGTGATGTATCGCGAAGTCGAACTGGCCAAGAAAGCCAAACCGGTCATCGGATCAATGTCCGACTATGCTGCATCGGGCGGGTATTACATGCTCATGAGCTGTAACAAGATTGTCGCTCAACCGAACACCATTACGGGCTCCATTGGTGTATTCTCATTGCTGTTCAATACCGAAACGTTTTTCAAAGACAAATTGGGGATTACGTACGACCGGGTAAAAACGAACGAAAACGCTGATTTTCCAACGGGTACCCACGAGATGACACCGTTCCAAAAGCAAACCATGCAACGGTCGACCGAGCGGATTTATGCCCAATTCACGGGTAAAGCCGCGGCAGGCCGCAAATTGCCAGTGGATAGCATCCGAGCTATTGCGGGTGGCCGTGTCTGGACGGGTAGTCAGGGTAAAGCTATTGGTTTGGTTGACAAACTGGGTGGTTTGGACGATGCCATTGAACTGGCGGCTCAGTCGGCTAAGCTGAAAGAAGGCGATTATAAACTGAGATATCAGCCCCGTAAGAAACCATTCTTCGAGCAGGTGATGAATTCGTTTGGGGGCGACGAAGAAAGCCGGATTCAGGCCCAACTTGGCGAACTGGCTCCTTACGTAAAATACCTGAAAAAACTTAAAACCCTGGAAGGTATTCAGATGCGGATGCCTTTTGAGCTGACGATTCATTAAGTTAAAATTTGGTTTACGTAATCCAGACCTATGAGGTTTTAAAAACCTTATAGGTCTTTTTTTTATCTTCGCTACGTAATACTGTTTACATGCAAACGCTTCCCATTCATCTTGATCTATTCGCACTCATCATTTTTCTAGGTGTTGCCCAAGGCCTATTTTTGGGTATTTTCTTCCTGACTGGTGAGCGAGGAAAGAACATATCCAATCGATGTCATGGGCTATTTATGTTGGTGTTATCCGCAATCAGCGGGGAAATATTTCTGAACTACACCAACTATACATTTCGATTATTATGGATGGGAGATTTTTCGGAACCATTCAATTTTTTACTAGGTCCACTGTTCTACTTTTTCGTTTTTAGTAGGCTTTGGCAGCGATTACCCCATCGTTGGGGTTGGCATTTAGTACCATTTGGAATCTGGCTGATTAACTCGGTAACCTGGATGTATCAACCTATTGATTTCAAATACAACTCCTACATAAATTCACAGCACCCTGAATTGCCATTTATAAAACAGCATCTCTATTTGGAGGAGGATTTCACAGAGCTACGCGGTTTCATTAGTGAGATGACACTCATTAGCTGTTTTATTTATGCTATTTTGGCCCTGCTGGCTATTCGAAAGGCAAGCCGTCAGGACTCAGTTCTACGATCGTCGATCAAATTGAAATCGCTTCGTTTACCAAGTTGGCTGTTTGCCCTGGTCCCATTTTTAATTGTCCTGGTCAAACCACAGTTCGTAAATGATGTTGGCGATTATTTACTGGCAACATACATCGCGATCACGATTTACACGAACAGTTTTCTAGTGATGAGTCGGTCCGATTTTTTTCGGGAAGAACCGCCTATAGAACCGAAAATTAGTGAACCAGATTCAACCGTCGAATCTAAAAAGAAATACGAGAAATCGGCCTTGTCGGAAGAGGTTGAAGACGCTGTTCTGACAAAGCTTGCCCGCTTACTTGAATCCGAAAAGCCTTACCTGGATAGTGATGTATCGTTGCCCAAACTTGCCAGTCGGCTAAACACCAGCCCTCACCATTTATCGCAATTACTCAACGATCGCTTAGGGCAAAACTTCTTCGATTGGTTAGCGACTTACCGAATTGCCGAAGCGCAACGATTGCTAACTGATACCACAACGTCTCATTTGAAAATCGATGAGATTGCCGAGCGCGTCGGCTATAATTCACCTTCGGCTTTCCATACTGCTTTTAAACGACTAACGAATCTGACGCCGGCACAGTACCGAATAAAGGGGCTAAAAGAAGGGGCTTAGGGTTAGTCTGGAGTTCGTCCCGGTCGGCACGAACTTCGTGATTGCCGGGAAATAGATCATTTGGGGCTTTGTGAGGGCACTTTTGCAGCATAAACTAAATCTGCAAAACCTATGCAGTCGACATTGCTTCTACAAACCCCCAGCCCCGCGCTTCCGGCTTTAAGCCAACGCCGATACGATCTTGACTGGCTTCGCATCATTGCCATTCTGACGTTGTTTTTCTACCATACGGGCATGATTTATGTCTCCTGGGATTTTCATATTAAAAGTCCTGAACATAGCCGCCCGATGGAATATGTCATGAGCTGGCTGCATCGCTGGCGAATGCCCTTGTTGTTTTTTATTTCTGGTGCTGGCGCATTCTTCGCACTCAAAAAACGCGCTTACGGTACGTATGCAAGCGAACGTGTCCGCCGATTATTTGTGCCCTTGCTATTTGGCATGTTCGTTATTGTACCTCCTCAGATTTACGTAGAATGGTTGTTTCGAGGACGATTCTCGGGTAGTTATGCCGAATTTTATCCTGAGGTACTCAAGTTTCAACCGTATCAGGATGGAGGGGCTGGTGGCGCTTTCAGCTGGCATCATCTGTGGTTTATCTGTTACCTTTTCTTTTATTCGTTGCTGAGCATTCCACTGTTCAAGTGGCTTAAAAGCGAATCAGGACAACGCTTTACGAACAAAATCGGGCGACTCATTGCCCGGCCGGGCGGAGCCTTGTGGCTGGTTGGTTTGCTATTGCTCAATGATGTGGTGCTGGGCGGCTTTTTTCCCCACGAAACCCACGCCTTAGTGAATGATTGGGCCTATTTCATGAAGAACTTGATTCTCTTTTGGTTGGGCTATTTACTGATCAGTCGGCGAAGCTTTTGGGAAACCATTGCCGACCAACGACGTTATTTTCTGGTTGCAACGATTATCTGTACCGTAATTATCTACAGTTTTCGGTTCTTTGTCAGTCAGGAAGCGTTCGATAATTCGAGGTTAATCATTACTCTGTTTAGCTTTGATGGTCTGGGAATAACCTGGTTTTCAGTGCTGACAACTATTGCCTATGGCTATCGCTATTTGAATAAAAACCATCGGCTGTTACCGCAACTAAACGAAGCGGTTTATCCATTCTACATCATCCATCAGACCGTTATTTTGTTGATTGGCTACTATGTACTGACAAAAACTGGTTTGGGCGTCTATGATGGTTTTTTGACAATAACTCTCTCGTCGTTTGTTGCTTGTACTGCCATCTATTTGCTGATCATACGGCCGTTTACACTAACACGATTTCTGTTTGGTCTTAAAGCAAAGTCAGCCCCAAAGCCTGAATCAGTTCCTGCCTAACGCCAGTGATTAGTTAGAAACGAAATATATCTGCCATGAACCAACTGAAATTCATACATCAAGTTTGCCTTGCTGGTACCCTTCTACTTCGGATAAGCTGCCAAACAGAGTCAAGGGCTCAAATATTATCCAAACAAGCCACCAATTCTGTTGAATGGCCAGCTTATGGGAACGATGCAGGCGGTATGCGGTTTTCGCCACTAACGCAGATCAATCCGGGTAATGTGAAGCAATTAACCGTAGCCTGGACGTTTCGAACGGGCGAATTGGAGCATTACAAAGGCACCTCTGCCGAAGAGAAAGCGGCTTTCGAAGCCACGCCCATTATGGTTGATGGTACGCTTTTCTTTAGCACGCCCACCTCACGGGTCTTCGCAATTGATGCGGCTACTGGTCAAAAGAAATGGGAATACAACCCTGATGTGTATCTGCGTCAGGATTTATCCGAATTGACGTCGCGTGGCGTTTCTGTCTGGCCTTCGCCAAGCGAGAAGAAAGCAACAGTTGGAGCCGCCAAACGTATTTTCGTGGCTACGATTGATGGGCGGCTGATTGCGTTGGATGCGCTTACGGGCAAGCCAATCGACACGTTCGGAAAAGCGGGTAGTGTAGACTTACGGGCAGGAGTGGGAAACATCAGCGTTACGTCGCCACCTGCGATTATTGGGAATACGGTTGTGGTAGGCTCGTCGATGGGCGATAATCAGCGGTTCAATTATGATCGGGGTGTCGTGCGGGCGTATGATGCCGTAACAGGTGCTTTACGCTGGAGTTGGGACCCGATTCCGCGCACAAAAGGAGAGGCTGGTTTCGAGACCTGGAAAGGCCCCAATGCCACTCAAACCGGCGCTGCAAATGCCTGGTCCATTATTTCGGCCGATGCTGAGCGAGATCTGGTGTTTATTCCAACAACCAGCCCGAGTCCGGATTATTATGGAGGTGAGCGTCTGGGCAAAAATCTCTATGCCAGTTCTATTGTAGCTATCCGAGCCTCTACAGGCAAAGTCGTCTGGAGTTTTCAGACGGTCCACCACGATTTGTGGGATTACGACAATGCGTCGCAACCCTTGTTGTTCCCCTTTACCTTCAACGGTAAAACGGTGCCAGCGGTGGCAGCCGGTACGAAAATGGGCTTTGTCTTTATCCTGAATCGGGAGACAGGAGAGCCCTTGTTACCAGTCGAGGAGCGCCCTGTTCCGAAATCGACTGTTCCGGGCGAAGAAGCGTTCCCGACACAACCCTTCCCGAAAACACTACCTGCGTTGGGTCTGCAAAAACTGGAAGCCTGGGGCATGACTCCAGCCGATAAAGCCATTGCTCAAAAACGAATTGATGGGCTTTTGTATCAAGGTATTTACACGCCACCTTCATTACAGGGCAGCCTGATGACGCCGGGCAATGTAGGAGGTATCCATTGGGGAGGTATGTGTTATGACCCCACATCGGGTTTGTTGATCTCCAATGTGAACCGGATGGCGGCTGTTATTCGGCTACTGGAACGGGAAAAGTTGGCCGAATCTGTGAAAAATGACCAGGATTTACTTCGGGCCGAAACCGGAATGCAGTCGGGGACACCCTACGTATTAAAACGTAGCTATATGTTCACCCGAGATGAACGAGGCATTCAAATGCAGACGCCACCCCCCTGGGGAACATTAGCGGCTATTAACCTCAAAAAGGGAACGCTGGAATGGGAAGTACCTTTAGGCTATATGATGGATATCAATAAATACCCAGAAGCTAAGCAATGGGGTTCGTTAAACTTCGGAGGAGCCATTGCCACAGCGGGCGGACTTGTCTTTGTAGCGGCCAGTTTAGATGGTCACTTACGTGCCTTTAAAACGCAGGATGGTAGCCTGCTATGGGAAGTTCCTCTGCCAGCAAGCGGCCAGGCGACTCCTATGACCTATCAGGTAAACGGACACCAATACGTGGTGATAGCCGCTGGAGGGCATGGTAAGTTAGGAACCAAGCTGGGAGATTATCTGGTAGCGTATCGATTGCCGTGATTTTGTCTAATATTATAGTGTAGAAACAAGGGCATCTCGCCAATTTCTGGACGGGACGTTTTTGTTTCTGCCCCTCCGGTTCTATTTTTGACCCTTTTACTAGCTTACTTAATTTACCCAGCGCTATGCTTCGTACCGATTGGACCCGTGCTGAAATAGCCGAAATTTATAATTCACCTGTACTGGATTTGATGTATAGGGCTGCTACCGTTCATCGTCAGCATCATGATCCGCAAGAAGTGCAGGTTTGTACCCTGTTGTCGGTCAAGACGGGCGGTTGCCCCGAAGATTGCGCTTATTGCCCACAGGCTGCTCGTTACCATACAGGGGTGAAAGTTCACAAACTGATGGAAGTGAGCGAGGTGTTAACCGCTGCACAACGGGCCAAAGATACAGGCAGTACACGGTTCTGTATGGGAGCTGCCTGGCGCGAAGTGCGCGACAATAGTGATTTCGATAAAGTGCTCGATATGGTGCAGGGCGTCAATGAAATGGGCCTTGAAGTTTGTTGTACATTGGGTATGCTTACCGAAAGTCAGGCACAAAAACTGAAAGATGCCGGCCTGTATGCCTACAACCACAACCTCGATACCAGCGAAGAGTTTTATGGCGATATCATCAGCACACGTACCTACGATGATCGCTTAGATACGCTTGGTCATGCTCGTAAAGCGGGTATTTCAGTTTGCTCGGGCGGTATTATCGGTATGGGCGAATCCGATCAGGACCGTATCGGAATGCTGCACACACTGGCTACGTTACCACAACACCCTGAGTCTGTTCCAGTGAACGCGCTGGTGCCGGTGGAAGGAACACCGTTGGAAGATCAGCCACGGGTATCGGTTTGGGAAATGATTCGGATGATTGCTACGGCCCGTATTATCATGCCCAAAGCAATGGTTCGGCTGTCGGCCGGACGCGTTCGGATGAATACCGAAGAGCAGGCACTATGTTTTCTGGCAGGTGCCAATTCAATCTTCGCAGGTGATAAACTCCTGACAACCCCAAACCCCGATGGCGACGCCGATCAGGAATTATTCCAGACACTGAATATCCGTCCGCGTAAGGCATTCAAAGACGCAACCCAACCAGCCGTTGTGTTTGAGCAGATTCCGATTTGAGGTAAATAAGTTGACTTTTGCTTAACTAGTACGTCAAAGTAGCAGTCTGACTGCTACTTTTTTTGCTTTAGGTTAATGCACAATCGGCTATCATATGCTTCCCCCTTTTCTAATCGCAGAACTCAGTCGGGCAAATGTTTCTCCCGACCTTATTGAGCAAATTCTGAAGCACACTTCGTTTTTAGACGTAAAAAGCCAAACACTACTCGTTCGGCCAGGCGACGTATGTAGTAATGTTTACTTTATCCTTTCTGGTGGTTTCGTATGCCGGTATATTGATGAAGCTCTGGAAATTGAGAAAACGATCAATTTTTATATGCCAGAGCTGCATCCGTTCATGAGTTGTGTTGATAGTTTTTTCTCGGGTCTACCAACCCGGTGCGAACTACGGGCAATCAGCAATGCAACCTTGCTGGCAATTGCAAAAAAAGATTTAGAAGTACTTGTTGCTACCGATAGTAATTTTTTCAGGTTTTATCATTCTATCGTTACAACAGCCTTACAGGAGGAAAACGACTTCAAGCTAAAAATCATTTCCTACACCTCCGAACAGCTATACCAATATCTTATTTCTACATTTCCGGGGATTATCCAGCGTGTCCCATCGCGCTTTATTGCTGAATTTATGGGAATTTCGCCAGAGTGGTTAAGTAAACTGAAACACAAAATCTAAGCAGCCCTATCCTGTCTGCCACTATTCGGCCAGAACTATTTCTTGAATTAATTCAAGTGCTGCTGCCACAATAGCCCATTAGTTTTGAGACATCTTTTTAACGTCTTAAAATTATGGAAAAAGAATACATTGGCTATCGCCCCCAGGATTTCAATACCAGGCATGCACAGTATTTTAATGAAACTATTCTACCGCTGGCAACGCATGCACAAACGGCCCTAGCCAATTCGCCTTTTCAGCCAGGGGCCTTACCTCCATTTTCGGCCGCCAATTACCTGGAGTCAGAAGGGTATACTGATCTGGAAAACGGATACACGAAGGGTGCCGACGGGAGTATTCACGTGGCTATCCGAACGCACATGCCCGGCGTAACTCCCAACATGTGGGACTGGTGGTTTGGCTGGCATGGTTGCCAAAACAATCGTTATAAACTATGGCATCCCAAAGCTCATGTGAGTGCCCATTGGGAAGATGGCCGAGACGAGGTATCCTATATTGGCCGCCATTCGATCATCAAAGAGTATATTGGCGAGGAGTTGCAGGATGCCGTTATCCAGTTTAAATCACCTACCGAATTTGGGTTTTCTACAGAAGCCATCAACAATCCCGAAAAAGCGGTTTATATCTGCGCCCGGCTTGGACATCCTACGCTACCAGTCGACTATGGCTATCTCGTACATCAGGTTCGCGCTGTAAAAGGAGGCTCAGAAATGCGGTCTCGATTCTGGCTCGGTGGCCAATATGTTAATGTCCGAAAAGCCGGTGTGCTGGCTAAATTAGCTTCTGATTTTCTGCGGAAAGTCCGCTCGTTGCCCAAAAACTTCGGTCCCGATTTACTGAAACATTGCTCAGAAGAGATGACTCATCTGGCGGCTTTCTTACCTGATCTCTATGCCAAATTTATGAAAGAAAACGAAGGGCTGCAGATTGCAGGCAACATCACAAACCAGGACGATCCTACCTTCGAGGAACTGGTTATGGGTACGTTATTCAATAAAATAGACCCTGGCAAGCGCCCCAGCATGGTAGTTGAACCCAAGAACATTCAGGACGTTATTGACACGATTAACTATGCCAGATCTACTAGCAAAAAAATTACCGTTTGTTCGGGCGGCCATAGTTTTAGTGCTAACCACTTGCGCGACAATAGCATTCTAATCTTGATGAAGCGCTTTAACAGTTACGAAATCAACGTCGACACCCTGACGGCAAGGGCTGGGCCAGGTGTAGGTGGTAGTGTGTTGATGCTCGAATTGTATAAGCATAATTTGTTTTTTCCGGCTGGTCACTGCAAAGGCGTTTGCATTGGGGGCTACTTATTGCAGGGTGGATATGGCTGGAACGGGCGTAAGTTGGGGATTGCCTGTCAAAGCGTAATTGGGCTGGATATTATTACAGCCGAGGGCGAACTCGTACATGCCAATGCCGAACAAAATTCCGATTTGTTCTGGGCTGCCCGTGGGTCAGGCCCCGGTTTCTTTGGCATTGTTATTTGCTTTCATCTTAAACTATATCCAATGCCTAAATACCGCGCCATTATTGCCCACGACTTCTATATGAAGCATCTGGAGGATGTATACACCTGGGCTTACGAAGTCGGGCCTGATATTCCTAAAGCCGTCGAGTTTCAGATGATTATGAGCAATAGTATGCTCAATTTGCTTGGGCCAGGAATTGAAGCCATTGCACCCATTTTTGCCGATACTAAAGATGAATATGAAGAGGCAATGGCATTTATGAAAAACAGCCCTATCAAGAGTAAGGCGGTTATTGCCACACCTGCATTCAATCCAGGTATTGACATGCTTTACAAAACAACAATGACTCATTATCCTGAAGAGCAGTATTGGGGAGTCGATAATATGTGGACACACGCCCCACTCGACGATCTGATGCCTTTTATCAAAGAAATTGCCCGTACGCTCCCTCCTGAACCATCGCATTTTTTGTGGCTAAACTGGCACCCTGGCCACCTTTCTACCGATATGGCCTATTCTAATGAGGATAACACCTATCTGGCTTTATATTCTACCTGGGAAAACGCTGAAGATACCCCTAAATATGGCAACTGGGCAGCCAACATGATGCGGCAAATGGCTCATTTATCGACGGGTATCCAACTGGCAGACGAAGGACTCCACAAACGTACGGCTCCGTTTCTATCAGACAGTCATCTGAAGAAAGTACAGGAAATCAGAGCCCAGCGCGATCCGAATGGCCTGTTTTATGAGTGGCATAGTCGACCTGTCATAAAATGATGGATTACTTCCAGACCTGCTAAATCGTCTTTTTTACCCTCTAAAATTCAGTAGCAATGAAACAAAATCTCTTTATTCTCGGCCTATTGCTTAGCCTTACCAACAGTTTATTCACCCAAAAACCAACTGATAATTTTGCGGGCAGTTATAAAACCGACGACGATGGTGCCCTTATTGTTGTCAGCAAAACCAGCAATGGTTTTTTGGGTATCGACCCGGCCAAACGGGTGGTTCTAAAAGACATAAAGTTTGTCGATGGCCAATGGAAAGGGCTTGTTTATAACCCCAAAAAAGACATAACCGCCGAATGTGAACTGTTTCTTATTGGGAACAAACTGAAAATAGTAGCCCACAAGGGTATTCTGACAAAAACCGTTTATTGGGAGAAGCTTTGAGCAGGGGTGAACGTCAGAATCTGCTACAGAATTGATAATGCCGTAAATCATCATTGATACGGAACTTGATTTCACAAAAAAGGTGAGTTGAAAATAGCCTATTTTCAACTCACCTTTTTTGTGAAATCAAGTATTCAGATTATAAACGACGAACGTATTCGTTCTCAGCAATTTTTTCAATGAGTACTTCGGCCAAGCTTTGTGCCTGTTCTTTTTTCGCTTCAGCTTTGCCTTTGGTTTCAACGGTCACATTGATGATGTGATTGTTGTAGAGAACGTGCAGAGCGCCAGTGGTTGCATCCCAAACGGCTTTATCACCAACGTTTGGAACCGCTTCGTAATGACCCGTGCTGGCGGCATGCTCTGTATGCGTAGCAGCAGCTGTTACACCGCCATGTTGTGGCTGGTGATCATCTGTCGAATGGTGTTCGGTAGCTTCTTCATCGCTAACGATGGCTTCAGGGCTAGTGCCTTCTGAGCTGTTGACTGTTGCTGATTCAGGTGCTTCAGTTACTGGTGCAGGGGCAGCAGCCGGTTTATTCTGATACATCTTGTCGAAAAGATATTCAGCCTGATTTATAGACGGATAAGGTTTCGATCCACCAAAGGAAACAAGAACTTTATTCCCTTCCCAGGCGAATTCGCAGCCGTTGTGTCCGTGGGCTTCTTCTAATTCTGCTTTTTCGCCTAAATTAAATGTGCTGCGGACATACTCTTCGCCTAAAATGTTGCAGGGCTCGTCGTACCCAAAATCGACAGATAGTGTGTTGACACCTGCCACTTTTTTGGCCAGAATAGGGCTGGCATCCATTTGGCTAGCTGGATCAGAAGTGTCAGAACCAGGGTTACTGCAGGCTAAACAAAGTACGGGAAAGGCCAGTAGTAGCGATTTGATTTTCATGGTCTATTTGGAGAAAAGCCAAAATTAGCGTTTTCTTAAATACCATTTTAGTCAGCCAGATGTTTTTACATGATCAGATAATCGACAATCCTACTCGCAAACTGAGTAATATTAGCTTCTCCAGCCGATTAAAGCGACGTTTTTAGTTCGTGGATCAGGTTTTTGGTTTTTGTAAAAGGCTGTTAGTGAAGGAATTCCTATTGCTTTTTATCGTTAGTCAGGAACTAACCACTGATAACCTATTAGCGATACGAATAAGAGAAAATATTCATTGAAGGTTCGGCGTGAATAGATTGTCAAAACAGAAAAAGGTACACTCAATACCTTCTTTCTATATTCGTATCGGGTTTCGTTATGTAGTTTTGCGGCAGAATAAACCGCATCCATGTCCGAGATCGAAACCATTCCCCTTGCTTCTGGTCGAAAAGTCTATTTCGCTTCTGATTTTCATTTAGGAACCCCCTCGCATCAACAAAGCCGCGACCGGGAACGAATTATTGTTAACTGGCTCGATACCATCCGAGCCGATGCCGATGTGATATTTCTGGTCGGAGATGTATTTGATTTCTGGTTTGAATACAAAAAAAGCATTCCCAAAGGGTTCATCCGCTTGCAGGGCAAACTTGCCGAACTCACCGATGCCGGTATCCGTATTGTGCTTTTCACGGGTAACCATGATATGTGGATGAACGATTACTTTACCCAGGAAATGGGAATTCCTGTCTATCGGGAGCCACGTCGCTATAGCATTGGCGAAAAACGATTTTTCATAGGGCATGGCGATGGGCTAGGGCCTGGTGACTATGTTTATAAACGGCTCAAAACGGTCTTTGAAAGCGGCTTAGCTCGCCAGCTATTCCGTTGGGTACACCCCGATTTGGGCATTGGTCTGGCTCATGCCTGGTCGCGCCGAAGCCGGATCAGCAACCAGAAGAAAGGGGAGGAGCATTTTTTGGGCGAAGGGCGAGAGTGGCTTTGGCTGTATGCAAACGAGGTAGAAGCCAAAACCCACCACGATTTTTACATTTTCGGTCATCGGCATCTACCACTCGATTTAGCCGTAACACCAAACAGCCGCTATATCAATCTCGGCGAATGGGTTTCCGCTAAAACCTATGGAGTTTTTGATGGAACGGATATCCAGCTCAAAACGTGGGAACCTAATTCGGGCAGCTAAATGAAAGCAATGCTGAATTAATTGGTTTCATTCAGAATATCTTTGCGGGATACGTTTTCGCGAGGAGCTTTGTTGATTTCGCTTCGCCACTCTTTCGTTTTCAGGTCGCCACGTTTAACGGAGCGAATGAAGTTAGCCCAGGCAAACGGGTTGGTAAAGGCGAACGTGGGCGTGGCACTGCGGCCAATAATAGACTCTCGTCCGAAGAACTGTTGATTCACGAAGTTCTGGTGGTTAGCCAGTGCTCCCATCGGCATTGTGGCCGCCTGACGCATAATAACAGTCGGGTCCATGTTTTTAGCCAGATTCTCCCGTTCTTTCTCGTCGGGGAGTTTCAGGTTCACAAAGGCCTCTTTAAATAGCTCTTCCGTAGCATATGGATAAACCTTTACCTCTGCCAGCGTTTTAACATCTTCCTGCAACGCTACTACGGCCGAATACGTAAGGTCTGTTATCCGACGGGGAATAATGTGGTATTGCGTACGGAAACCGACATAGCTGAAAATGACGCTATCGCCTGGAAACACAGGCAATGCAAAATAGCCATTGGGTGCTGCTAAAACCCCTTTCCCCGCTTTCGGAATGTAAATGTAGGCACCTGGCAAGGCATCATTGGTTTTACCTCCGGTGATAAAACCTGTGAACGTTATCTGTCGTTCCTGCCCTTGCGCCTGTACGGTCGTAAAGAGTCCCGCTAAGGCAGACAACACCAGAATAAAAACCAATAACGTCAATGACTTCTTCATGGACCTACAATCTAAACTACAACGTAAACTAGTAAAAGGCAGTATAAGGTTTCGGCTACCCGAATTTTAAGAAAGATTAGTACGGATACCCTGTCAAATTTAAGCATTATGACTGGAAATTGCCCCAACTAAAATTCGATTTAAGGTTATTTAAGACCCTGAAATCGAATTTTAATGGATCAATTTCTGATAGATGGGGCCTGGAAGTCGGCTATAAAAGGCTATCTAATTGCTTGTAAAAGTTGAGCTTATACCTGATTTACGCGAACAATTTCAGGAAGGTGATAATAAATGGCGCGGCAAGTAGCAGGCCATCAAATCGATCTAAAAATCCACCATGTCCCGGAATGCTACTGCCCGAGTCCTTAATGGCGATGCTTCGTTTAAACAGCGACTCAACCAGATCGCCATAGGTGCCGGTTACGACAATAATACCGCCAACGCAATACCATTGCCAGGGTTTGAGTTCGGGCGCCCAAAAGGTTAGTCCAAGGGCTATCAGAGCCGCGGCTGCTGCGCCACCAATACTACCTTCCCAGGATTTCTTGGGAGAAACCCGCTCAAAGAGTTTACGCCGACCAAATTTAGTCCCGGCAAAATAGGCCCCTATATCACTGGCCCAGAGGAGCAGTAAGCAGCCCGTAATAATAGCCGGATGATAGGTGCCCCCTTGCAAGGCTAAAATGATTAATAAAGCAAATGGCATGGCCACATAGATAATCCCAAGGAACGTGAAGCCGATATTGGTAAAGGGCTTCATGTCGCGCTTCTTGTAGAGCTTGATCAGGAAAATCATAGAGGACGCCGGACAAATCAGAAAGTAATTACCCGTGCCGATTTGATCGGTTTCAACAAAATAGGCTAGTACACAAATCATGCAGCCTACAACAGTGCCATAGGCGGTAAGCGGTTCAAATCCATCGAGGCCGAGCAGACGGTAAAATTCGCGCTGGGTGAGTGCACTGACTACGCAAAAGAGTAAGGCAAACGTCCAGGCGTCATACCAGATCATAAACAGAATAAACGGAACACCTGCTACAGCCGCAATAACTCGTTGTTGCAGGTTCGATAAGTTAGCTAAACGTTGCTTCATTTTCCAGGATTACTTTGGCCAGAACTGCGTCTTTAGCCAGCACATGAACCTCGCTCTTTCCCCAGCCTATACTAGGATAACTGCTACTTTGTTTATTAACAACTACTGCCGGAATGTCGTGTTCGAGCAATAAAGCCTTTGCCAGTTCGGCCCGATGAGGTAGCGGGCTGGTATAAATTGATTCCCAGGTTTCGGTCATTGTGTTGTGTATAGAAATCGTACTGGCCGACCAGTTTCTACGTCTGCTCTGAATTTATCTGCTTAAAATAATATAAGAGGCCCGTTGTAACCAGTAAGGCAACCAAGGAGCCCAGAATTGGCACGGACTCAGTGCTTTCAATATCCATGGTAGTCATTTCTTTCTGGTGTAAATAGACCATCACAACGGTAAAACCGTTGTTGACAAAATGGGCTAAAACAGATACCCAAAGATTGCCTGACCACAGATATAAATAGCCAAACAGAGCGCCGAGTAGCATTCGAGGGAAGAAGCCCAGAAACTGTACGTGGATAGCACTGAATAAGGCTGCTGCCAGCCAAATTCCCAGATGAGCATTACCTGTCCAGCGGATGAGATTACGTTGTAAAATACCCCGAAACAGCGTTTCTTCACCAAGGGCTGGGATAACTGCAATAACAAGAATGGCAATCAGCAGCTGACCAATTGTTTTAAACGAAGTAAGGTACTTTGTTAGGCCTGATAATTTTTGTTCCTGATCGCGCATCCATTGCTCAATGGGCGCCAAGGTTTCGGGTAAGTGGAGGTTTTGATTCCATTCGATAATCAACCCATCGAATGGCATAAACGCAATGACGATAAGGACGACGATACTAAATCCAGCTACTGCCGAAACAGGTCGAGGGTTAAACTGATCCCACGTTCGTCGTTCAATCGCGTACCAATACAATAACGAGGGAAGGAAAAATGTGCCGAGGTGGTTGACGGCCTGAAGCAACATGAGCTCATACCAGTTGGCGGGTGTGCCGGTTGGGTTAATGGCTAGTTCTTTCAGGTAACCCTGCGTTTCCGTAAAGTCCATTCCTTTACTCAGTGCCAGAATACCAAGCAAAAGATAAGTGCTGACAACACCTCCGATTAGGATAAAACCGACAAGCATAGTCAGCCCACCAAGGGTAGGTGGCCGTGAATTGGAGGCTTCTTGAAAGTGGAGTGGCTGCATAATTTCGGTAAATATACGCAATACGAGTTACGAAGAATGTTTTTCGCTTGAGTTGCTTCGCAGATCAACGGAACCAAACTGCCGGGCAAATCGTAACTTGTACATCCTTTGCGGGTAGTTTTAATTACTGCTCAATTAATTAAACGAAAATAGAGCTGGGTTTGGGAACCCATAAGAACAAAAATGGTCAATATTGGTACGATACAACTTCCGGATTTTCCACTGCTACTGGCACCGATGGAGGATGTTAGTGATCCACCGTTTCGGGCAGTCTGCAAAGCCAACGGTGCCGATCTGATGTACACCGAATTTATTTCGTCGGAAGGGTTGATTCGTGATGCCGCCAAGAGTGTTCAGAAGCTGGATATTTTTGAATATGAGCGTCCTATTGGCATTCAACTTTTCGGTTCGGATGTAGAAACCATGGGCGAATGCGCTCGTATTGCCACGCGAGCCAATCCCGATCTGATCGATATTAATTATGGCTGTCCTGTTAAGAATGTAGCTTGCCGGGGCGCTGGAGCCGCTTTGTTACAGGATATTCCTAAAATGGTTCGGATGACCGAATCTGTCGTGAAAGCGACTCATTTGCCCGTAACAGTGAAGACTCGACTGGGTTGGGATGAGAGCACGAAGAATATTGGCGAAGTTGCAGAACGTTTGCAAGACATCGGGATAAAGGCGTTAACGGTTCACGGACGTACGCGCGTACAGATGTATAAAGGTGAAGCCGATTGGACACTTATTGGCCGTATTAAAGAAAATCCACGGATTCAAATTCCCATATTTGGTAACGGCGATATTGACTCGCCTGAAAAAGCGCTGGAGTATAAAAACCGTTATGGAGTTGATGGGGTAATGATTGGTCGGGCTAGTATTGGGCATCCCTGGATTTTTAACGAAATCAAACACTTTGTTAAAACAGGCCAGCATTTGTCTCCACCTACCATTGCTGACCGGGTAGCGGTATGCCGTCAGCATCTTGATTTCTCGATTCGCTGGAAAGGAGAAATTGTAGGACTCTTTGAGATGCGTCGACATTATGCCAATTATTTCAAAGGACTACCCGATTTCAAACCTTATCGGATGCGCTTAGTAACTACTGATTCATATAGTGGTGTAAGTGCTATTCTGGATGAAATAGCTGAAATCTACGACATTGCGCTGATTGCTTAATTTTCATGTTGGGGTCGACGGAATTACAGGACTAGCCGGATTTTCGCATAAAAAACTATCTTGCAGTTTCTGTAATTCTACCTCAACAATGACTGCTGAAGAACCTGTCGTAATTCCTCAGAAACGACCACTATTAGCCTGGATACTGCTTTGTTCGCTCGCGTTGGTCTGGGGCAGTTCATTTATTCTGATCAAACGTAGCCTGGTTGCCTTTCCTCCAGAGCAGGTGGGGGCCGGACGATTAGTTTTTGCGCTCTTCTTCTTTACGCCTTTTCTAGCACGACAAAGCCGTCAGGCCGATGTTCGTGTGGCCGTTCGACACCGTTGGGTTGCCTTGCTGGCATCGGCTGTAATTGGGTTCGTTGTCCCGGCCTTTCTATTTGCCGAGGCAGGAGCTCATCTAAACAGCTCGCTGGCCGGTGCCTTAAATTCACTGAGCCCATTATTTACGCTGATTCTTGGGGGTGTATTTTTCGGTCAATCGCTCAAGATTCGACAAGTTGCTGGTATTTTGCTTGGTTTAGGGGGCTCGTTACTCTTGGTGTTTTTTAGTGCAACGGGTTCATTTCAACTAAATAAATATGCGCTTTTGGTTGTACTGGCCACGATTTGTTATGGCCTGAATACAAACTTGATTGGGCGCTATTTGAGTCACCTTCCTGCACTCGTATCGACCGCCTGGCTGTTTGCCTTTGCTGGTCCAATAGCTCTACTCACACTTATGCCGACCGATTTTTTGAGTCGGGTTATTACCCATGAAAATAACTGGTCATTGGGGGCATTGGTTACCCTTGGCGTATTTGGCTCGGGCTTAATGTCGATCTTTTTTAATCGGATTATGCAACTGGCCTCGCCTTTGTTTGCTGCTTCGGTCACGTATCTAATTCCCATTGTTGCCTTGATGTGGGGTGTTTTAGATGGCGAAACCATCTATCCGGTGCAATTTGCCGGAATGGGTGTGTGTTTAGCTGGAATCTGGCTGGTAAATAAATCGTAGTGTATTTTCTTCAAAACAATAACCCGGCGAAACAAAAAAAATATGTATACCGCAACTCTTGCCGACTCTGAACTTGCTCCTTTCTCAATTGACTTTCTTCCCGAAGGCCAGACACTAAACGGCGAACTATTTGCCTGGGACTTGGTCAAACTTTCTGATCGGACGTTCCATATTTTACACCAGAATCGCTCATTCACAGCCGAAGTGCTGGAACTGAACACAGCCGAAAAAACGGTCACGCTGAAGATAAATGGGCATATTTATCCAGTAAAACTAAAAGATCGCTTCGACCAGCTGCTTGAAAAAATGGGTATGAGTACGCTGGCCAGTGCAAAAATTAATGAGCTAAAAGCGCCGATGCCTGGTTTAATTGTGGGCATTAGTGTACAACCAGGTGATGAGGTTCGTAAAGGGGATAGTTTGCTGATTCTGGAAGCTATGAAGATGGAAAACATGTTGAAGGCACCTGCTGATGCGACTATAAAAACAATTCGAGTTAGCAAAGGCGACCGCGTCGAAAAAGGGCAGGTATTGGTAGAATTTGCCTGAAGCGGTGTTTAGGTGAGTATGGACTCCTTGCATTCTCGTCGTCATTTTCTGAAGCAGGCTACGCTGGTTGCTGGCTCATTGCCATTGATACCTTCGGCTATGAATCAGTCGATTAATCGGGTCGAAACAGGCTTGCCCGACATTCATATTTTCTCGAAACATCTGCAGTTTCTGAACTACACCGATATGGCCGATGCTGCGGCCAGTATGGGGTTCGATGGAGTTGACCTAACCGTTCGTCCCGATGGCCATGTGGTACCCGAGCGGGTAGAGGACGATTTGCCAAAAGCGGTTGATGCGCTAAAAAAAGCCGGACTTCCACCTAAATTGATGACTACAGCCGTCGGTGACGCGACCAACCCGATTGACAGACAACTGCTGGAGACAGCCGCTAAATTAGGCTATCAGGCATATCGGATGAAATGGTATTCCTATGATGCTAAGCGTTCTATGCCCGATTCGATTCTGCAATTTCAGAACCAGTTACAAGCGTTAGGAGAACTGAATAAAAGCCTGAAATTAGTAGGGTGTTACCAAAATCACGCGGGTTTGTTAGTCGGGGCATCCGTTTGGGAACTTTGGGAAATCCTTAAAAAGGCTGACCCCCAGTACATGGGCATTCAGTATGATATTCGACACGCTACCGTCGAAGGAGGAACGTCCTGGCCGAATGGGGTTCGGCTGCTATTGCCGCAAATCAAGACCATTCCAATAAAAGATTTTCGTTGGGAGAAAAAAGGAAATCAGTGGGTAGTGCAGGATGTGCCCCTGGGAGAAGGCATGGTTGATTTTAAAACGTACTTTCAATTATTGAAAAAAGCCAACCTGCAGGTGCCTGTGTCCCTGCACATTGAGTATCCGATGGGCGGTGCCGAGCATGGGACTACACACCTATCGATTCCCAGAAATGATTTATTTATGGCAATGAAGCGAGACCTGAACCGACTTAAAGAAATGTGGAAATCGGCATAAGCCAGCCTATGGGCGTTGCTTCCTTCTGGCCTTTTTCCCTATATTTGCCCGCAAAATTTCCCTACATGACATCGCAGACAAAGTACAAACGCATCCTGCTCAAGCTGAGCGGGGAGGCTCTGGCTGGGCCAAATGGTTACAATATAGATCCAGCTGTTCTCGAACAGTATAGCAAAGAGATCAAACAAGTAGTCGATTTGGGCGTACAGGTAGCCATCGTTATTGGTGGGGGCAATATTTTCAGGGGCGTGTCGGGTGAGCGTTCTGGCATCGACCGGGTACAGGGCGATTATATGGGTATGCTGGCAACGGTTATCAATGCGATGGCCATTCAAAGCTCGCTCGAAAAGCATAAGATGTATACACGAGTCATGTCGGCTATCAAGATGGAACAGGTTTGCGAACCTTACGTACGTCGGCGGGCAGTACGTCACCTCGAAAAAGGTCGAGTGGTCATCTTTGCCGCAGGAACGGGTAACCCTTATTTCACGACCGACTCAACGGCGGCCTTACGAGCAATTGAGGTTGAGGCTGACGTAGTGCTCAAAGGCACGAAGGTAGATGGGGTATACACCGCCGATCCGATGAAGGATAAAACAGCCACGCGGTATACGAGCATTACCTTCGACGACGTTTACGAAAAGAAACTGAGTGTTATGGACCTTACGGCCTTTACGCTTTGTCAGGAAAACAACCTGCCCATTATCGTATTTAATATGAATAAGCAAGGCAGTTTGCTCAAATTGATAGAGGGTGACGACGAGCAGGGTACGCTCATTACAATGAAATTACCATAATTAAATAGATTGAGTGATTGAGTGATTGAATGGAATAACCAGTCACTCAATCATTCAATCACTCAATCACTAAGTAAGACATGGAAGAAATCGAGTTGTTTCTCGACGATGCAAAGGACACGATGGAAAAGGCGCTTAAGCACTTAGCCATTGAATTGACTAAAATTCGCGCCGGGAAGGCTAATGCAAGCATGCTCGATGGCATTCAGGTTGAATACTATGGAATGCTGTCGCCTTTGCATACGGTAGCATCCATCAATACGCCCGATGCCCGTACTATTTCGATCAAGCCATTTGAGAAAAAGATGATTGGCGAAGTAGAAAAGGCGATCCGTAATTCCAGCCTTGGCCTGAATCCGAATAACGATGGTGAACAGATTCGCCTGAGTATTCCACCATTAACCGAAGAGCGTCGTCGTGATCTGGTGAAAAAGGTGAAACAGGAGGTTGAAACCGCCAAAGTCAATGTTCGGAACATTCGTAAAGATACGAACGAGGATATTCGTAAGCTCACAAAAGATGGCGTTTCAGAAGATGCCGTAAAAATGGGTGAAGAACGCGTTCAGAAACTTACCGATGCGTTCATTGCGCGTGTCGACGAAATATTTGTTGCGAAAGAAAAGGATATTCTGTTGGTATAAATTGTTGAATCATCCTAATCGTAAAGCTTCAGCTCTCAATGAAAACCGATCGTAAACGATCGGTTTTTTTATGTGATAAAGATGGCCTCCCTGTTGGCTAGAGGCTTACGTTGTCTGCCGAATAGCCGAATTCAAATAATCTTTTGCGGTTCGGCTAATGGTCTCTTCATCAACGGCGACGACTAATTCGCCCC
Organism: Spirosoma litoris; assembly: GCF_054776755.1. Lineage (NCBI taxonomy): Bacteria > Pseudomonadati > Bacteroidota > Cytophagia > Cytophagales > Cytophagaceae > Spirosoma > Spirosoma litoris. The sequence goes on from NZ_BAAHBI010000010.1 coordinate 524,120, forward strand.
GGTGTTCGTACGGAAATACTTCTCCCGTTAATGCGTCAAAAATACCGTAGGGTAGCAAATCGTATTCTTCATAACCCCAGAATAAAAAATCGACCGCGTCGGAGGAGTCGTCGAACCCCACGGCGTAGCCAATTTCCTGCTGAGCGAAAACAACGATGTAGCGCATAACCGTATATACGAACAGATTGGAATTAGGGTTGCGTCATATAGTGTGACTTGGTCACAAATTATTGGTCTTAAAAGGCAAGGATTCTGTTGGGGGGAGTTCGGTTGGAAGGCGAACAAATACCAATTTTCCGAGAAATTTATTAGACGGTAGGTTGTGGCAAGATAGGGTTAATTGTTTTAGTTAATTATGCAGTTTTTCTACGTTATATATATCCTCTTTTTAGGAATTATTTCACTAAATGTCTTATACTGGATCGTATTCGCTATAGCTGGCCGATTGGGTAAGGCTGATGATACGGATCAGGCGCAGGCACCTGTTTTTTTTAGGAAAATAGGCGTTTTAATTCCCGCTTATAAAGAAGATGCCGTCATTATTGAATCTGTTACTGAAAACCTGAAACAGATATACCCGTCAGACCGATTTGAACTGATTGTCATTGCCGATTCATTCCTACCTCAAACACTCAGCCGGTTGGCTGCTTTACCTGTTAAAGTTCTTCCTGTTTCTTTTGAGGTGTCTACCGTTGCCAAAGCCATTAATTCAGCGTTAAATAGGTTACCGATTGAAGAGTACGATATACTAGTTGTATCAGATGCTGATAATCATATGGCACCTGATTTTCTGAGCCGCATCAATACTGCTTTTGGGCAGGGGTGGAGAGCCATTCAAGGGCATCGGGTTGCCAAAAATATCAATACAAGTATGGCTATTCTAGATGCCATCAGTGAAGAAATCAACAACCATATTTTTAGAAAAGCCACGCGGGTATTAGGGTTCTCGTCGGCTACCATTGGATCGGGTATGGCATTTGAACCCGCAATTATGAAAGCGGCAATGACAACGCAACATACCATGGGTGGCTATGATAAAGAGCTGGAAACCAATGTGGTATTAAATGGTCATACAATCGGCTATCTGGAACAAGCCTTTATTTACGACGAGAAAGTGGCCCAACGGGTGGTTTTCGAAAACCAGCGTACCCGATGGATTGCTGCTCAGTGGCAGTTTGTGAAGTTCTATTTCTGGAGCGGTGTAAAGGAGCTTTTCTCGGGTCGATTTGCTAGTGGATTCAAAGTAATTCAAGCCATAATCTTACCCAAGATTCTTCTGTTAGGACTTTTGATTATCAGTTGCCTATTTGGGATACTGGCCGGAAAGGCATTGTTGTGGCAAATTCCAGTTGTTTTGTTGTTAGTACTAATCGTAAGTTTGGTAATCTCGGTGCCTACGTATTTGTGGAAACGTCTGAGTATGAGAGAATTACTTCTTATTCCGATGGTATTGCTCAGCTTTGTTCGGGCGGTACTGAATATGCGGAAAGCCTTTAAGCGATTTATGCATACTCCCCACACGGGCTCGGCTGATACGCAAGTGCCTTAGCAGATGAACCAGTTGGGCTAACTCGAATAGGCAAGTGTGACAAAATAGGAATAAATTAGTCAAAATCAGGAATAGACAGGTAACAAAAGAATAAAACTGGTAGTTGATTTGAAGTTTTGATTTTTCCGGTAAATGAAAATGATAAGTTATTGTGTTCTAGAAATAGGAAACTTATTGAATAGATACTTGTAGTAATAAAAACATGCGTAAATTTTTATAGAATGAGATTCCGTTTATTGCGATTAAACACAATACTTATTTGCCGATTTAGTCTTTTCTGCCTGATTGGAGTTCTTACTATATCGCTCTGCTCAGGGCAGAATAGAGGGGCTCGTGGGCTTGTTTCATTTGGGGCGTCGTCTGGTTTTGCTGATGATACCTTATACCTCGATATAAATCAGGACATAGCTGGTCAGTTGCTACCGTTTGATGATTTAATGAAAATAGCGGTAACGCACTCACCGTTTGTAAAATATCAGACAGAAGTGACGAATTCGCTGAACGAAGGATATGAAATAGCCAAATTGCAAATTCTGCAAAACGTTGCCGGGGCTGCCAATTATTCAACGGGGAATCAGGTGTTGGTCTCGACTGGCGCTCTACAGCAAGGAGGCACATCAACATCACAGGGGAGTACCCTTGGGCAAATTGCCAACGGTTACCGGGTCGGCATTGATGTTCGGTTTCCGCTCTATGAGTTGTTTGGCCGAAAGCACCAGATACGCCAGGCGCAGGCTAATTATAAAGCGGCTGTACATCAGAGAGAAACGGTTGAGTTGTCGCTGAAACGTGATCTGATTGGTATTTATCAGGATATGATTACGACGCAGCAACTCCTGAAAATTTTGTTGATCGATGAGCAGGCTTCGTTGACTGCCCTTCGTGTTGGGGAAGTTGAAATTCAAAAAGGTCAGATCACGGCCGATTTGATGGCGTCGATTACTAGCCGTTATGTTCAGGCAAAAACGGCCTCAGAGCAAGCGAAAGGCAATTTTCTGAAAAATGTTCGCTATTTTGAAGCATTAATGGGCATGCCTATCCAACGATTAAAACGTAACTAAACGAATTGTATGTCAGTCGAGGTCTTTTTGCGCTTACTGAAACAGCATATACTCTGGTTCATTCTCATTCCGGCAGTGACTGCAATTGCGGCTTTTTTCGCCACCCGGAATGAAGCCAAGGTGTATAGATCACAGGCTACTCTTTATACCGGGCTGGTTTCTCGCTATTCGCTATTATCAGATCGAAATAATGCCTATCAGGATCGGTCGGCTAGTGCGTTCGACAATATTCTGACTACGCTGAACTCTCGGGAAACCCTGCTTCAAATCGGGGTTTCTCTGCTTACAGATCACCTTCAGCTTCGGCGTCCCGATTCGCTGGTATTAGGCTATGCAGGGTTCCAGAAACTGCACAATGCGATCACACCCGAATGGGAAAACCTATATTACATTGCAGCAGACTCGACGCTCTTACATAATACCCTAGATAGTTTAGCAAAAACACCATCTGATAATCCAATAAAAACCTTACTGCTGAAATCAGATTCGTATTATTCCATAGCCCACCTGGGCGAAAACATAAAAGGCTCTGCTCGTAAGAATACGAATGATGTTTTGTTGATGGAATATGAATCTGACGATCCTGCGGTATCGCAGCGGACATTACATTATGCCATTGAATACCTGAACAAACGTTATTCGACGCTCAAAACCTCCGAAACCAATTCCGTTATTGGTTATTACGAAGCCAAGTTAGAGAAAGCGAAGGCAAAACTGGCGCAGGCAGAGGCCGATTTGCGGGCCTTCAGTGAGAAGCATCAGGTACTGGATTATGATGAAGAAGCCAGAAATGTTGCCTCATCGCGTGAGGCCTTAAATAGCGAATACAATCAGGAGCTGATGCGGAAAAATGCCGCTAAAGCCGCTCTCGATGCCTTAAATGGGCGTATGGGTCAACAGGGGAGTATTCGCGCTGCCAATAACGATTTAACCGAAAAACAGAAGAAATTAAGTGATGCCGAGAATAAACTAGCCAATGCCCGAGCCTATGGCCAGCCGCAAACGGTAATCGCTCAGTTGCAGGCCAGTGTCAAACAAGCTTCGGAAGATTTAAAAGTTAGTGCGCAAAAATATGATGCGGCAGCTAATTCGAATGATGCCATTCCGGCGCAAACAATGGCCAACGACCGTTTAATGAAGTCGCTGGAATACGAAGAATCGTCGGCCCGATTAGAACTCTATAAGAAACGAATGGATGACTATGCGGCCAAGACCAATGAGTATGGGCCGTTAGGAACCCAGCTTCGTCAGTTGAATCGAGCGTTAGCCATTGCAGAAAAAGAATACCTGGACTTAATACAGAATGTCGATCAGTCGAAAACGCGTCGTCAGGATGTATCGATTGGTGGAACATTGGAGGTTTTGGATGCTCCGGATTTTCCGTTAGTTCCGCTGCCATCCAAGCGCATACAAATGGTGGCTATCGGCTTTGGGGTCGGGCTTTTCATTGCCCTATTGCTTACAGCCCTTCGTTTCTGGTTAGACAAGCGCATCCAGTCGCCCGAACAGGCTGAATCCATGATTGGGATGCCTGTTGCCGCTTTATTCCCAACGGTCAAAAAACCACAGGTGTTTACAAGGGCTTCAATGGCATCGCGGAGTATGTTTGAACAGCTCTTCAACGCCATCAATGTTGAGGTGACCCAAAATACCACTAAGCCATATCCACCCATTATTACCCTCTTTAGCATCCGATCGAAACAAGGTAAAACCTGGGTGGCTAATGGATTGGTTGACCTTTACGAAAACGCAGACCAGAAGGTAGCCTATTGCTATCCACGGGTGACCGGAAAAGAGCAACGGGAGTTTAAACAGGGGGTAACGTATTTCCCGTACACCATTCGTCCCGATTTTATGAATGTTACGAGCGTCGATTACCTGGTTGATTATAATCAGGGGTTCGATGGCTCACAGTTTGACCGAATTATTCTTGAACTCCCCGCTCTGATTAACAATCAGATTCCGGTTTATCTGCTCAAAAGCAGTGCTTTATCCTTATTAATCATTGATGCAAGTAGTCCCTGGGCCAGGGCCGAAAAGCAACTGTTAAGTATGTATGTACGCGTAACGAACCAACCCATATTTACGGTATTGAACCGTGTGGAAGGGAATTACGTCGAGGTGCCGGGTAGGGCCGATGTCATGCCAAAGCCTGTAATTCCTGCCACCTCACTACAACCCCAACGGAATATGCTTTGAGCATCACTACATAACGATAAGTAAACACACTGGCAGATTCATTCGTCTACCAGCGAGTGCTACACTCGTGCATAAGGCGGATTGTTGATCCTCAATCAATTAACTGTATGGGTGTCTATGAAGACATAAGCCGGGGCATCCTTTCCCCGCAGTTTGTTCATCAGCTTGTCGAGCAAGTTGTACTTGACAATCCAGACCATTTGGCACTGGTGTTTAAGGATAGTGAGCTCACTTATCGTCGGTTGAACGATCGGGCAGATGCGCTCGCTCAGGCTATTCTAGATACCGATCCAGAGGCCGAACATATTGGGGTAAGTACGACCCGCAATCTGGAAATGATTGTGAGCGTACTGGCGATCCTGAAATCAGGGAAAGCCTATTTACCGCTCGATCCTGCCTATCCTGAATATCGGCTACAGCAAATTAAGGCTGATTCTGGTCTCCGAACCTGTTTGACGACGGCGCAGGATGAGTCGCTTTTTAGCCAGTTAGGACTTAAGGTAATTTTGTCGGATCGGGTCTATACTCAGCCCGAACAAGTGATGAGCCAGCACGGCAGCACGGCTTATGTGCTATACACCTCTGGTTCAACGGGTAAGCCAAAAGGTGTTTGCATGGGACATAGCCCCCTCATGAACCTATTGCAGTGGCAATCGAAACAGTCAACGGCGGGTTTGGGCAGTCGGACACTTCAGTTGGCTCCGTTAAGTTTCGACGTTTCGTTTCAGGAGATTTTTGCCACACTGAGTACAGGTGGCACATTGATGCTGATCGATGAAACGCTTCGTCTGGATCTGAACGCATTATTACGCTTCATTGACGAACAGGAAATCAATCGGCTCTTTTTGCCATTTGTCGCGCTCCAGTATCTGGCTGAAGCCGCTGTGAGTACCCAACTATTTCCGGTGCAGTTGCGCGAAATCATGACAGCTGGAGAGCAGTTGAAGATTACCCCTCAAATTGCCCAATTCTTTGCAGCATTGCCTAGTTGTGTTTTATTCAACCAATATGGCCCTACGGAATGCCACGTAATCACGCAACTGGCCTTAACGGGTGACCCCGCCAACTGGCCACCCCTGCCGACTATTGGTCAGGTGATTGATAACGTTAGCGTATTTGTGGTTGATGATTCGCTGACCATTCTGCCTGATGGCGATGTGGGAGAACTCTGTTTTGGCGGAGCTTGCCTGGCTGAAGGTTACCTGAATCAACCAGCACTAACCAGCGAAAGATTCATTGAGTTAAGTACTCCGCAACAAGAAAAGATGCGGATTTATCGCACGGGCGATCTTGGTCGTTTGTTGCCCGATGATACAATTGAGTTTCTGGGACGTCGTGATGATCAGGTCAAAATTCGAGGGCATCGGGTTGAATTGGGCGAAGTTGAAGTTATTATCAATCAACTTACTGGTGTTAAGCAGGCTGTAGTTGTTGCTCGTGAAGGAAATGACGGGCAGAAACGCTTAGTGGCTTATCTGGTAGCCATTGATGCTCATGTATCCAAAGCGAGTATTCGAACTCAATTGGAACAGCAACTGCCCGACTACATGATGCCCTCTGCGTTTGTTTGGCTAGACGAGCTTCCTAAAACCAGCAGTGGCAAAGTTGATAAGAAACAGCTACCAGCACCCGAACAAAAGCGGCCAGATCTGGCAGTGGCCTACCAAAAGCCTCGAACCGACCTGGAGCGGAAAATCGCAGGTTTGTGGGCTGAGTTGCTTCAAATCGATAAAGTTGGTCTGGATGATAATTTCTTTGAGCTTGGCGGGAATTCGCTGCTGGCTCAGAAAACCGTTGCGCAGTTAAAACAACAGCAACAAACGTTACCCGTTACCAAACTATATCAATATCCAACGATTGCGGGTATTGTTACTTACTTACAGCCACAAAAAACAGAACAACCCAATCGACTGACGAAAGATGTCTCGAAACCAAAAAGAGATACGTTGGCTAATCAACGAGACGATGTGGCAGTCATTGGCATGGCGGGTCGTTTCCCCGGAGCAAATACAATTGAGGCCCTTTGGGAACTGCTGAAACAAGGTAAGGAAACGACTCGCTTTTTTACCGATAGTGAACTAGATGCCAGTATACCAGCTAGCCTTAAAAATGATCCACTTTACGTAAAAGCAAGAGGAGTCATTGAGCAGGCCGACCAGTTTGATGCCCAGTTCTTTGGACTAACGCCCAATGTGGCCCAGCTTATGGACCCCCAGCAGCGCATCTTTTTGGAGATAGCCTGGGAAACACTCGAACAAACAGGCTATCTGCCCCAACATTTCGATGGTCGTGTGGGGGTATTTGCTGGTTGCGGAAACAATACGTATTACCTGAACAATGTGCTTGGTCATCAAAACCTGGTTGATCAGGTGGGCGCTTTTCAGGTGATGACCCTGAACGAAAAAGATTATATAGCCTCCCGAACAGCCTATCAGCTGGACTTGAAAGGCCCAGCTGTCAGCGTATATTCGGCTTGCTCGACATCGTTACTGGCTATTTCGCAGGCAGTTCAGAGCATTCGGAATGGGCAGTGTGAGCTGGCATTGGCTGGCGGGGCTAGCATTACCACCCCGCTCAACAGTGGTCATTTGTATCAGGAAGGAGCGATGCTAAGCCGGGATGGCCATTGTCGTTCGTTTGATGCAGACGCTCAGGGAACCGTGTTTAGCGATGGGGCAGGGGTTGTTTTGTTGAAAAATGTAGAAGCTGCGTTGCGTGACGGCGATACGATTTATGCAGTTATCAAAGGGGTGGGGGTTAATAATGATGGTGGAGGCAAAGGCAGCTTTACCGCGCCAAGCGCCGAAGGACAAGCTGGCGCTATTGCCATGGCTATTGCTGATGCTTGTATTGATCCAGCCACCATCAGTTATGTCGAAGCCCACGGAACAGCCACTCCGCTAGGTGATCCGATTGAAATTGATGGGTTGATACAAGCATTTGGTGAGCAGGTCGAAAAGCAATACTGCGCCATTGGGTCCATCAAAAGTAATATGGGCCATTTGACTCAGGCGGCAGGCGTGGCCGGACTGATTAAAACGACTCTGGCTTTATATCATAAGCAACTACCGCCGTCCATTAATTACGACGCCCCTAACCCCGCCATTGATTTCGAAAACAGCCCATTTTTTGTCAATACCAAACTTGCCGATTGGGAAATTAATGGAGCCGATGCGAATCCACGCCGGGCAGGTGTGAGCTCGTTTGGGGTTGGGGGTACAAATGTGCATGTAGTGCTGGAGGAATTTGAACAGGAACTACCTGTTTCAGATAGTGGTCGACCTGCACAGTTGATTACCTGGTCGGCAAAAACACCCGCCAGTGTAGAGGCCTACGCGCAAAACCTTGCCACTGAACTCGATCAACAACCGACTCTGAATCTGGCAGATGTAGCGTTTACCTTGCAAACAACACGTGCTGATTTTAAGCATCGTCGGTTTGTAGTAGCCTCTAGACCAACTGAATTGCGGGATACATTAGTGGACAGTTCGAAGTCATCGGGAATAAAAGCAACGACTGAGCGTCCTGATGAAGTTGTTTTTCTATTTCCGGGACAAGGGGCGCAATACCTGAACATGGGTCGGGATTTATACGAGCACGAGGCTGTATTCCGACAGGCTGTAGACAGTTGTGCGGCCTTGCTGAACCCATATCTGGACACGGACATTCGTGAGGTGATGTACCCCGAAAGTCTGAGTTCAGAGGCTGAACAGCGGTTGAAAAATACGCGGTATACTCAACCGGCGCTCTTTGTTACAGAATATGCATTGGCTCAATTATGGATGAGCTGGGGCATAGAACCCTCTGTTTTTTGCGGGCATAGTATTGGCGAATTCGTTGCGGCTCATTTGGCGGGTGTGTTCTCACTTTCGGATGCGCTAACCTTAATTACTGCTCGCGGACGGATGGTCAGCGAATTGCCACGGGGTAGTATGCTGTCGGTTCGACTCGCAGCGGATGCAGTGCTGGCAATCATGCCGCCAACAATCTCAATGGCTGCCATTAATAGCTATACACTCTGTGTTGTGGCTGGTCCCGATGAAGATATTGCTGATTTTGCGAGGTTGCTCGACGAACGGGAAATTCCTAATCAACCGTTGTTAACAAGTCACGCCTTTCACTCCGCCATGATGGACCCAATTGTGGATGAGTTTAAGGCGATTGTTGCGGGTGTTTCGCTAAATCGCCCTAAAAAACCAGTCGTATCGACTGTGAGTGGTACTTGGTTGACTGACGCACAAGCGACCGATCCTACTTATTGGGCAACCCATCTGCGTGCTACCGTGCGTTTTGCGGATGCGCTCGATACGCTCCTTACCTTCGATAATCCGCTCTTTTTAGAAGTTGGTCCAGGTCATGTAACGGCTACACTGGCTCGTCAGCAGGCGGCTAAAAAGCCCATAACGGTTTTGGCTGGTTTAGCGAATCAACCTGATTGGACTAAAACCTGTCAGGCCGTTTTAACGACCTTAGGGCAACTATATATGGCCGGACTTAAACCTGACTGGAAGGCTTTTTATGCTGGTCAGCAACGCAGCCGCGTCGTATTGCCGACCTATGCATTTAACCGAAAACGCTGCTGGGTCGACCCAGTCGTTCGATCAGCCGACCCATTGGAAAGTACACATTTCGCTTCCTCTAATCAATCGTTATCAATATCTAACCCACCAGAAACGCAAGCCTCAGCGGTTACTATGAGAAAAAATACCCTACTCAACAAAATTAACCAACTCCTCGAAGACGCATCCGGTATTGAAATGGATGGTGTCGCGCCTGATACAAGCTTCCTGGAGATTGGCTTCGATTCGTTGCTACTGACACAGGTAGCCTTGACGCTCAAAAAGGAGTTTGGCTTGCCAATTACGTTCCGGCAGTTAACGAGTGAATATACATCGCCTGAACAACTGGCCAACTACCTCGATCAGGCTTTGCCTGCTGAGGTTCAACACCCAGCTCCCGTATCAGCGCCAATACCACCAGCAGTGAGTCAACCTGTTGCTGTTCAGTATGTACAGAACCCAGCTTCGAATAATCCGGCCTTAGATCTAATCGCGCAGCAACTTCAATTACTGGCGAAACAGCTAGAATTACTCCAGGGTGGGAGTGCGGTGGTTCCTATTGCAGCTCCAGTAGCCCCAACTACTATAAAGTCAATTTTGACACCCAGTAATGGCGCTACAAACGGGAGTTCGAATGGTCATCATAAAGCCGACTCTGCTGCCGACCTGACTCCCGAAGAAAAAGTTGAGCTGAAAAAGCCGTTTGGTGCCACAGCTCGTATCGATCGCCAGGCTTCGGAGTTAACCGCGAAACAACAGGATTTTTTACAGCAGTTTACGGAGCGGTACACGCAGAAAACAGGCAAGAGTAAAGCATACGCACAAGAGCATCGGACTCAAATGGCCGATCCTCGGGTGGTTTCGGGTTTCCGGCCACTAACGAAAGAAATTGTGTATCCGCTGGTTGTCAATCGCTCAAAAGGCAGCAGACTCTGGGATATTGATGGTAACGAATACATTGATGCGCTGAATGGCTTTGGCTCAAACATGTTTGGCTACCAGCCAGATTGGGTCAAGGAGGCATTACATGAACAAATTGAGCTCGGTTTCGAGGTGGGGCCTCAGCATGAACTCGCTGGCGAAGTTTGCCAATTGATTTGCGAATTAACGGGTACAGATCGGTCGGCTTTGTGCAATACCGGCTCCGAAGCTGTATTAGGTGCCATGCGGATTGCCCGAACCGTTACGGGCCGGTCATTAATTGTTGCCTTTTCGGGTTCCTACCACGGCATTGTCGACGAAGTACTTGTACGCGGCACCAAAAAACTTAAGTCATTTCCGGCGGCACCGGGTATTATGCCCGAAGCAGTCCAGAACATGCTGATTTTGGACTATGGTACGGAAGAAAGCCTTCAGATTATTCGGGAACGGGCACATGAATTAGCAGCTGTTTTGGTCGAACCCGTGCAAAGCCGCCGACCTGAATTTGTTCCCATCGAGTTTCTGAAGGCAGTGCGGTCCATTACCGAAAAGTCAGGTACCGCGCTAATCTTTGATGAAGTTATTACTGGATTCCGGACGCATCCGGGAGGGGCTCAGGCACTGTTTGGTATTAAAGCCGATTTAGGTTCATATGGCAAAGTGGTTGGGGCTGGTTTACCCATTGGTGTCATTGCGGGTAAACGGGAATTTATGGACGCGCTTGATGGCGGGTTCTGGCAATATGGCGACCACTCGGTACCCGAAGTGGGTGTAACCTATTTTGCTGGAACATTTGTCCGGCATCCATTGGCTCTAGCTGCCGCCAAAGCGTCCTTAACTCATATGAAGGAAGTTGGACCAGGTTTGCAACAAGCGTTAACCCAAAAGACGCAGCGACTCGCCGATGGTCTTAACGTGGTACTAAAAGAGTATACTCTACCGATTCATGTCGTTAATTTTGGCTCACTTTGGAAAATAAAGTTTAAGGAAGATATAGTATATGGGGAGTTGTTGTTTACTTTAATGCGCGAAAAGGGAATTCATATTTGGGATGGATTTCCGTGCTTCCTGACAGAGGCCCATACTGATCAGGAAATAGAGATAATAATTCGCCGGTTTACCGAAAGCGTTCGGGAACTGATAGATGCCGGCTTTTTCAAAAAAGATTCAAATCCAATAACCAGTACTGGACAAGTTGGTGCAAGTTTGGCTAAGGATACCCCACCTGCTCCTGGTGCTCGATTGGGCCGCGATCGGGAAGGGAATCCCGCTTGGTTTGTTCCGAATCCAGATCAGCCCGGAAAATACCTCCAGGTTGAATTAAATTGACTAGGATGGCGGAAAGCATTACAAACGTAAATCTGATTGCTGTTGACTTTGATCCGTTTGATGGGCCAGCTATTGTGCGACTGGCCCCGGCTACCGAACCCCAAACGGAAATCTGGGCAACCTGCCAATTAGGTGGCGCTGATGCCAGCCGATCATTTAATGAGTCGGTTTCATTGCGATTTAATGGCTTGCTGGATAAACCGGCGCTGGAGCAAGCCTGGCACGCATTAGTACAACGTCACGAGTCGCTACATTCGGCTTTTAGTGCCGATGGGAGGCAAATCTGTGTATTCGACCAGCTTTTTATTGACCTGGTTTACCAGGATTGTTCCGATAAAACGCCTGCCGAACAGGAGCAAATCATTGAGGAATATGTAAGGCAGGATGCCTTGTATCTGTTCGACCTCCTCAATGGTCCTTTGGCAAAAGTTGGCCTGATTAAACTGTCCGATACCGCGCATCACTTCACGATTACCGCGCATCATATCGTGTGCGATGGCTGGTCGCTGGGCATTATGCTCCAGGACTTAAGCGAGCTATATTCTGCCTATACGCAGCATAAGGTGCCAGCGTTGCAGGAAGCTCCCTCGTATAGTCAGTATGCAGCCGATCAGCTTCAATTTTTAGCAAGCGAAACGTATCAGCAGATAGAAAAATTCTGGGTCAACCAGTACAAAGAGTCGGTGCCCGTACTGGATTTGCCGACTGACTTTGCCCGGCCTACGTTACGTACCTATAAGATTGCCCGTCGAGATTATCCAATGGGTGGTAAGCTGGGGCTGGCGGTCAAAAAAATGGGTGCCAAAGCGGGTTGTAGCTTTGTGACTACCTTATTGGCCAGCTTCGAGGTTTTTCTACATCGACTGACAGGGCAGGACGATATTGTCGTTGGTCTCCCAACGTCAGGACAGTCGGCTACGGGTTATTTGGGCCTGGTTGGCCACTGCGTCAACTTGCTACCCTTGCGAAGTTTTCCGCGTCCGGAGCTTAGCTTCCTTTCGTTTTTAAAGCAGCGTAAAGAAGATGTACTCGATGCGTATGAGCATCAGCAGCTAACCTTTGGCAGCTTGTTGAAAAAAATATCCATTGTCAGAGACCCGTCTCGTATACCACTCGTGCCCGTTATTTTTAACGTGGACATGGGGTTGGACGATGGAGTTAACTTTCATGGGCTTGATTATCAGTTAATCAGCAATCCCCGCGAATACGGAGCCGTAGATTTATTCCTGAACATCAGCGGATCATCTACAACGGCTGAATTGGTTCTGGAATGGGCGTATAACACGCAACTGTTCAAGGAGAGTACGATTGACCGGATGATGGGCGAATTTGAAAACGTACTGGAAGCAGTAGTCGAAAATCCGTCCATACTCATCGAGGATATTTTACTGGCCGATCAGTCGGAGCAGATTCGGAAATTAACGCTTTGGAATGATACGCAGGCAGATTATCCGCGTACCAGTTCGTTGCAGGCGTTGCTCGATAAAACAGCAGTAACCTATCCGGATAAAACAGCATTGGTTTTTACGAAAGGCCAAACGTTCACTTATCGCGAACTAAATGAACGGGCCAATCAGATAGCTCACGCCATCCTGCAAACTGGTCTGGGAGGTACGAAGCAAAAAGCTGTAGTGGGCGTTGTGCTGGATCGATCGCCGGAGCTGGTGATTACGCTCTTAGCGGTTCTAAAAGCCGGTGCTGCCTATGTGCCAATTGATCCTGAGTATCCGCACGATCGGGTTGAGTTTATGTTGGCCGATTCATCTGCCAGTGTACTCATTACCGCTAAAAAATACCATGCAGCTGGCCAAACGGCCAATCAGACAACCGTAATTCTGATTGAAGAGGTATTGGCTAAGCTGGATACTTATTCGAAGGAAGCCCCTAATGTACTTGTTGCCGGGAGCGATCTGGCGTATATCCTCTACACATCTGGTTCGACAGGGCGGCCGAAAGGTGTATTGATTGAGCACCATAACCTGGTTAATTTGCTGTACAGCATGATTGCCTGGCCGGGTATTACGAAAGAGGACGCCTTACTAGCAGTAACGACCGTTTCGTTTGATATTGCGGGCCTTGAGTTGTTCTTGCCTTTATTGGTTGGGGCTACCCTCGTATTAGCCGATGCCGAAATGACGAAAGATGGCCGGGCCTTGCTGGAAGCCGTTCCAGCTTACCAAGTCAGCATAATTCAGGCTACGCCGGTTACGTATAAAATGATGCTGGCTGCTGGTTGGGAACAGCGGTTGCCACTAAAAATCCTGTGCTGTGGCGAACCCATGTCGAAAGATTTAGCGCAAAAGCTAACTGCACGCTGTGGCACGCTTTGGAATATGTACGGCCCAACGGAAACGACGATTTATTCAACCGGGAAACAGATTTTAGCTAGTGATGAAATCATTACGATTGGTCGACCGATACAAAATACCCAAGTATATATTCTGGACGAACATCTGAATCCTTTGCCGGAAGGGAGTATTGGTGAAATTTATCTCGCAGGTGAAGGAGTAGCGCGGGGATATCTTAACCGCCCCGATCTGACGAAAGATAAGTTTGTGCCCAACCCATTTGAGAAATCGGCCAGACGGCTGATGTACCGAACGGGCGATTTGGGGAAATTTATGCCTGATGGCGAAATCCATTGTCTGGGCCGTATCGACCAGCAGGTAAAAGTTAGAGGCTATCGGATTGAGTTGGGCGAGATAGAACATGCCTTAATCACACAGCCAGGTGTGAGCGAAGCAGTAGTTGTGGCTCGCGAAGAACGGGCTGGTGACCAGCGATTAATTGCGTATATCGTAAACTACCCGCCACTGACCAACGCTGCTTTTATGAGTCAGGTGCTCATTTGGCGAACCAAACTACAGGATGTGTTGCCGGTGTATATGGTTCCGACTGATTTTGTCAGTCTGCCACAATTGCCTATCACACCGAACGGCAAGGTTGACCGTAATGCACTACCGAAACCCGCCAGTACGTTGACGGCTAAGGGCAGCGAAGCAGAACCCGTTACTGAGGCCGAAAAATTAATTACAACGATCTGGAAGGAAGCACTTGGTCTGGAAAAAATTGGCGTGGATGCCGACTTTTTCGAGTTAGGTGGGCACTCGATGATTGCCGTGCAGGTAATGATCCAGCTCGAAAAAGAGACCGGAAAACGTCTGCCACTATCGACCTTATTAACGTACCCAACCATTCGAAAGCTGGCGCAGGTTGTGGAAGCCGACGCTAGGCCAACCAACTGGAAATCACTGGTTCCCATTCAGCCAGAAGGCAATAAAGTGCCGATCTATATTATTCATGGTATTGGGCTTAATCTGTTGAATTTTAGTAGCTTACTGAGCTATATGGACCCTCAGCAACCGATCTACGGATTGCAGGCTCGCGGGTTAGATGGTATCGATGAACCGTTGGACGACATTAGTGAAATTGCAGCTTTTTACGTTAGCGAAGTGATCGACCAAAATCCAACGGGGCCGTATGCCATTGCTGGTTATTCGTTTGGAGGATATGTAGCCCTCGAAATGGCCCGTCAACTGAAGGCAATGGGTAAGGAAGTGAAAATGCTGGCCATGTTCGATACCAATGCTCAAGAGTCGGATACGAACCGATCAATGATGAATTGGTTGCAACGAAAAATTCTTCGCCAGTTTCCCAAATTAATTTGGTTTACCAGTTCGTTGGTGCGCCAGCCGATTGCAACCCTCCGGTATCAGCAGGTGTATGTTGAGCGTCAGGTTGACCGATTGCTGAAAGCAACGGGTCTGCGCGAAAAACCAAAGCCGAAAGAAGGTCTTGACTTGTTTGAGCAAATCATTGAAAAGCATGAAAGCGCCTTTGAGAAATATACCATGAAGCCCTATGATGGCATCGTGGATCTGTTTAAAGCGCAGGTGCGGCTTTACTTTGTTGACGATAATAAGTATCTGGGCTGGAAAAAGTACGCAATGAAAGGCGTTCGTGTACACAGCGTTCCCGGCGATCACGAGTTAATGCTTTTGCCACCAAACGATAAAGCATTTGCCGAGGCCTTACAGCGAGCGCTGGATAATGCGTAGAGGTATAAAACCTGTATAACGATTAGGGTCCGGTGCACAAAGAATAGTTCTTGTGCACCGGACCCTAATCATTATACAGGTAAATGTATGGATTTTTTGTCATCCCGACCGGTCCGCCGGTGCGGCAGGAGGGATGACAAAAAACAATCTGTTGATCACTTAATAGGCTTCCTGAACGGCACGCGTTTGTTGGGGGGTCAGAACAATCCCTCGAATTTCTGGATAACGTTCGTCTATGATCGCTAGCGCATCACGTACCCATGTCTGTTCGTTGGTGTTGGCTTGAGAATCTCTCAGGTGGGTGATCAGAATTGGTTTCAGGCGGATGTTATAGTCTAAATGTAAACGGATGGTATTGTGTGCCAATTGATATAAAGCCGCAAATGAGTGGCTTTGACGGTCTTCATCCAGATCTGGATTATTGATGACTTCAAGCCCAAGCCAATCTATGTAATTGGTACCCGGGTAATGATTTACGATCGTTGATGGTTGCGTCGGGCACCAAACCCAGATCACATTGGTTACCTGTTGTTTCTGTAAAAAATTGACCATGTACTGCCAGGCTTGCCGGTAGCCTACTAACGTACTTTCCTGCTTTGTACCCCAGGCTCGGGTTGTATCGTCAAAAGCTGGTGCGAAACTGAGCAACACCGGCTCTTTGTATCGCTTTATGGCACCAACCAGTTTTTGTAAATCGGTGTTATAACGGCCCTCTTTAAGATTGCTCAAAAAGGCTTGTAACTCCGTCTCTGACCGTTGTTTATGGGCCGATGTGTCGATAAGTGCAGGCTCCAGGTAGAGAAGGGGTAATTTATTTAAAATGGTTGACAGGTTTGGGGCCGCAATGGCCTGTTTACCGGTAGGATTAACAGACCAGGCCAGATGCTGGGGTGAAATTACCTGATCGGGCAGCACTACGGGTTTTGAGATAGTTGTTCGTTCGGTTGGTTGGCCGCTTTCCACACCATAATAGAAAGGCTGTGTAGTAGCAAAGCGAACTTCGTGAGGGAGCGTTGACGTTTTTTTGCGACTAGTATAGGCTACTAAACCCGTTGTTAAAATCACGACCACACCAAATAGCGGGATGGCCGAAAGGCGTATCCAGTTATACAAACCGTATCGCATTTGCCAGATGGCGATGCGAAGTGGCCACACGATTGGCTTTTGAAACGAGATTTTGGTAATCCAGTTTTTTACCATTCCCAATAATTTCTCCTGCCCAATCAATACATTAAGACTTAGAATATAGCCATTCAGTATGGCAAATGTGATCATTAGTTCCGAATAGAGATTGCTCACGGCAAATCGTCCATAGTGATAGATGCTATAACCAATTGCGCCCACAGTTAGCAGCAATATCAGCAGGTTTGGTAGGCAGAGAATGAAGTTATTGCGCGGCTGGTCGCGTTTGGGGGTGGGCAGGTAAGGGACCTCTATTCGGAAAATGGTGTAAATAAGTCCCAAGGTATAAACCCACCAGGTGCCACTACTAAGTACACCGCCAAGGGTATGAAACCCTGCTTCATGCTTTTCGATGAGCCAGCGTTGTGCATATTGCCGGATCAGAAAAGCCGTGACCAGAAGCGGTAGATAAGCTGTTCCAAAGACCAATAAGTCTAGCTTCAGCGGTAGTCTCATCGTGACTAACGAGATGATCGGAATGAGTAGGTCAATCAACTGAACGATACCCAGTAAGTAATACAATGGCATCGTAAGATAGTGAAGTCGTTGCCGCCAAGACAGATGACTAAATACCTTGGGGTACGTTGTAACCAGCAGTTCAAAGGTTCCGCGTGCCCATTTGAGCTGCTGTTTATAATAGGCTGATAAAGTCGATGGTACTAAGCCATAGGAGAGTGGCAGCGGTACATAAACCGACGCCCAGCCTTTACCGTGCAGTTGCATGGCGGTGTGCATATCCTCGGAGAGCCCGGCAGCGTGACCACCAATCGAATCGAGCGCTTCCCGGCGGAAGGTACAATTAGCCCCAATAGCCTGCGCGGTTCCATAGTTTCCCATGCAGGTCATCATTGGCCCATAAAACGTGTAGGTTTGCTCGGCGGCTCCAAATGCAACCAGACTTTCCCGATAATTATAATAAGCCTGTACGCACTGTACAAAGCCAATATTGGGGTCTTCGAAGTAAGGGAGAACGTGATCCAGAAAGTCAGGCACCGCTACATGGTCGGGGTCCAGAATAACACAGATTTCGCCCGTAGCTTGTTTGAGGGCATTGTTAATGTTACCGGCCTTGGCATCCTTTTTATCGGTACGCGTAACATGCCTAACTCCCATTTCTGCACAAACTTGTCGTAAGTAAGGGTCATCTGCCTCGTCGCATAAATAAGTTGTGTGTGGGTACGAAATTGCCTGAATGGCTCGAAGGGAGTTAAGAACCATCTCATAAGGTTCGCCTGCACAAAACGTCGTCATGATATCGACGCTCCAGGTTCTTGTGGCTTTCGGAGGAGTTACGGGAACAACGTTCCAGTAATGATACCACTCGTGTAACAAGCGTAGCAATTTGAAAGACACCGATATGGTCAGTAAGGCAAATAGCCAGGAGTAACCTCGGTTGCTCGGCTGAAGATATACCCAGAGAAAGCCAACAATAAACAACACACCAACCGAAATGAGTATTCTGATGAGTCGTTTATCGCTCTTTTTATACGAGAAATTATAGGCTTCGTTGGGAGTTGGTTGAGTAAAAAGTTGCCAGTTCATGATGGGTTAGCTATGTGCGTTGTTCAAGACGCTTCAATCTCGCTTGATTGGAACGCCCGAAAAAAGCACATTAAATTGGGCAATAGAATCGTATGGCGATTGGCTATATCTGTTTCTTGGTTGCTTAGCGTTACACAAAACACACAATGCGTATCTATACGAGTTGTTTTTTTTGACTTCAAAAAGTTGAAGTGGTCAAAATAAATTACTTATAAATTTTAGGAGTGACATTTTGGGAGATTATGAGGCTTATGTGAGTTTAATAAATTAATCGGGTAACAAGGGATCAAACAGCGAAGCGTTGGTAGATGAAGTGATTTGAGTTCCTATTTAGCGTGCCGTCAGGTACGCAATCCATCTCGTACCTGACGGCACGACTGAAAAAGAAGGGCGATATTGGCTACCGACGCTGCGCTATTAAGCCCCCTTTCGGGGCAGTGTAACACCAATCGTCTCTGAGACTTACATGAGCCCCTGTCGATAGGCTTTTAATTCGGAGAATGAAAGCTTATACGCTAACGTGAAAACGGCATAAACGGCCCCACCCAAGGCGATTTCTACCGTAGTGTTGACTAAACCTGTATAGCCCACAAATGATTTGTACAGGCTGATGATACCCACCATTACCAGGCAAAACGTAACGGGCTTTGCGATGTTTTTCAGGAATTCGCCAATGAAATCGCCAATTAGGTAATGCACCATACCAAAATTGACGAGCATATTAAGAAAAGTGGTTAGCATAAACGCACTGGCTATACCCGTTACGCCCCACCGAGTCCCAAAGAAATAGACGAGTGGAATTTTGACGATTAATGTGCCTAAGTTGAGGTAGAAGAGCAGGTTAGGCTTTCCCTTGGTGAAGGCAATGGTATACAAAGGGTGACTCAGGCAAATGAAAATTCCAACAAAGACGAAAATGCGAATCAGCTCGGCCGTTTGATCCCAGCCAGGACCATAAATTAAGGGAACAACGCCATCGGCCGTAATGAATAAGCCTGCCAGAAGCGGCAGGTTACAGTAACTAATGAAATCCAGAATTTTCAGATACGACTTTTTCAGATCGGCGGTATTTTCCTTCATTTTGGCCAGTATTGGGTAAGCAACCTGCAAAATGATCGGATTGAGCTTCATGATCGGGAACACGCATAACTGATACGCAATGGTGTAGTAGCCAAGCATTTTGACGCCTAACATACCCCCAAGGAAAATGTTGTCAACATTCGTTTGTACGAAGCCTAAAAAGCCATCGCCCATGCCGAAGATGCCAAAACGGAGGTGTTCTTGAATGTTGCCCAAATTAAAGAATAACCTCGGCTTGAAGAACTGACGCCCGAATGTAATCTGTAGCGCAGATTTTATGGTCTGCATCACTAACGACCCAATAATAAGCGACAGTTCATGGTAGCCGTTATAGGCAAGCGTTATCGTAACCGCCGACCCGATAACAGTTCCAGCAATATCAATAATGGCGACAGATTTGAAACGGAGCTCTTTCTCCAGTAAAAACATGTAAATCTGGCCAAAGTAAGCAATTACGAAATAGTAGGAAGACAGGTTAAGTACATGGTCCAGCTTGGGTTCGTTATAAAACGAGATAATAAAAGGGGTGCTGATATGAATGACGATAAAGATGAAGAAGCTAATCAGCAGATTTAGGTAATACAACGTCGATAAAACGTTTGGGTCACTTTCCTGCTTGTAGATGATCGAGTTCGAAAAACCGAGATTAGCAAAGACCGTGAAAAACGCAATAATCAGATTGCTGATACTGACAATGCCAAAATCGGACGGTGCCAGCACGCGAGCGAGTACGGCGACCTGCACGAATTGAAATAGGGTTGAAATACCAGTGGAAATGGTGATCCACTTGCCCCCATTCATTGCCTTTTTTGTATTACTCATTGGAAATGATACTCAACTACCTGGGTTGCTGTTTATAAATTAATAGTGTCAATATTACTGGGCTTTAACCCATTTCCTGACTACCCTTGCCTTACCCTGTTGGACTGCCAGCAAATAGTTGCCTTTGGGTAATTGCCTTAAATCGAGTTGCGTATGAAAGATACGTCCTGACTTTGGCAGACTTACTTGTCTGAACCGTTGACCTTTGCTGTTGTAAACACTAATTTCTAGTGGACTCCGGCTGCTATTCTCTACCAGTAAATCTACGGAATTAGTTGATGACGCCGAGACAATCTGTAAGGTGCTTAGATCGGTAGCACTAATTGATACAGGTACTACAAAGACTGGCGTTTCACTGACGCTTAGTTGTATAGTGCCTGTTTGGCTTACCTGTATCCTTCGGGTCATCTGATTGCGACCAGCGGTTGGTGTACAAATTTGCATGGTATCACCCTTTGGAATCGCTAACGTATAGGTACTTGTTCGATCTCGCTCATCAGGTATCATGAGTACATAAGACGAACGACCATCTAATACGTAACGATCAATGAGTAGATCAGAAGGGCCGCCGACGGGTTTGAGCGACTCTTTATAGCGATAATCGCCCAGCAGATTCATTGCCTGATATAAATAATCCGCAGCGGGTTTGCGGGTTTTATCCGTATTCAGTAAACCCATCGAACTAAATTGAACAGGATTGGCTGGATTATCATCGTAGGCCTGAAAGAAAAACACACGATCAATACCAACCCGACTGAACAATAAAGCGGTGCGCAGAACCCAGTCGGCCTGCGTTTCCAGAGCGGTCTTCCTGCCAATGGACAGCGCATGGAATGGGCTACCCTGATTGATATCGTAACCCGTTTCGGTAATCCAGACGGGCATTCCATTTGCATACTGACGAGCTAGTTTGACAAAAGAAGCTGCCTGGGCCCCCACGCCCGCCAGCTCGGGAGCCGCCCCGCGCTTTCCCCCGCCCCCCTGCGACGATTGAGCGTCGTTTGCGTATAGATGTTGATTGATAACGTCCCAGCAAAGATTTACCGAACCGTCGGGGCGATACCCTCTGAACTCTTTGCACCAGTCGATCATTGCCCGGATATAGTCGGTGGTTGGCGCGGACATACCGCCCATGACAACTGTTACTGAGGGGTCGGCGTTTTTAACGCCTACGCCTGGCCCTAAGGTGTTTTTATGTCCATCATAAAATGCGGATAAATTAGCCGCATACTCCCTTGCCGATTGGTATCCGTTACGGCCTTTCCAGGTTTTATCCGGCTCGTTGTTGCATTCAATGTAGCGAACCAACCCTAGTCCCACCTTAACCGAGTTGACACCTGCTGTTGTCTTCACCGAACTCACCGATAATAGCGATGGATTTACCCGCTTATTAAAGCCATAGCGCGCTATGTACTGAAAAGCCACCCGAGCATGGGCAAGGTATGATTTGGGGGAAGTAAGATCAGAACCGTACGGAGTGGGAACATTGCTGTAATCACGGCCGCCTGCTGGATAGGTGTTCTCCATCCACTTCGGAAGCGTTTGAAAACAGGCTAATAGGTCAATTCCTTCTGCCTGAAGACGAGTATACATGGCATCATAATCCCAACTTCCACTGAACGTAGGAGCGTAAGTGTATTGGCCTTTACTCGCTTCCAGTTTATCCCAGTCCATGTATTGCCGCATCGATGAAAAACTCTTCAAGGCATTTACACGCGTATCATCTACAGGGCGAAGCGCCGATGGGGCATCAGGGTTTTCAACGTACCATTCAAATCCATTGATGCCCAGTTTATGTCGAAAAGGAGTTGTTGGTAATGGGGCAAGTGCTGGTTCATGCCCCTTTTGGTAAGTACCGTATAGTTCAAGTTCGGTTGGGTAATCGCCAGATGTATTCAGTACCAGGTAGCGGGCGTTGTTGACGGGCGTCTTAAGATCAAAAACATCGGGCTGGTCGGGATCGGGGCCAACCCATGCCTGATACTTACTCCCAATAAAACGGGCAATTGGAATGCGTTCCCATCGGTCTGTTAGTATAGATAGCGTGACTGGTTTGTCCGTATTCATCCCCGCACCATCATAGAGACGAATACTGGAAATACTCCATTGCTCTCCTTCGAGCAAAGGGTAATACGCATCGAAGTTCGTTAGAATTTTGCCCCAGCCCGTATTAACGCTTTCAGTTGTTATGCCATCGAAAAGACCCTCGAGACCAGTTGATACATTATTGATCTGATACCAGCGTTTAGGGTCAATGGGTATTTTGACGGAAGTCCCATGCCGAAAGGGAGCGGGAGGGGGTAATGCCCGACTACTTTCCTGCGTCTTTATAAAAAGCAGCAGTACGAGCAAGGCTCCCAATAATGTTACTATAGTTCTTTTCATGGGTTAGATGACCTGACAAGCTACTGTCGGGCATTCGGATGATTCGTTAATCGTGGACATCGCCCAAAAAGGGAAAATTCCGGATTAACGCATCAGTAAAATACGGCCAGTTTGAACGGTTTCACGTTTGGGTGATGAACTCGACTTATGGGTGATCTCCCAGGTATAGGTGCCTACAGCACAAGGTGTACCCGCAAAATTGCCATCCCATTTGTGAGCCGGATCAGAACTGGTAAAAATCAAACTGCCCCACCGATTGTATACTTTTAAGGCAAACGAGTCTGAGGCAGCAGACTGCAGGAAAACAGACATAGTGTCGTTTACACCATCATTGTTTGGCGTAAAAGCATCCGGGACATACACTAACTCAGGTTGCCCTACACACTCACTGCACTGTTTTACCTGTAAATCGTCGATAAGCATATCATTGCCACAACCTAAACCCCCCTGATTGTTAATTAACTTTACAACAATCTCGTCATCAGATTCTGGTGCCGTAAACAAAATTGAACAACGTCGCCAGGTGGGTGTGTCTGTTTGCAGAATCTGACCAATATCGATCGATTGAATAAGCAGTCCATCTATCGTCTCTACACGTATTGTCAGATTAGGAATCAGCGCATCCAGGCACGTTCCTGTTTTCAGTAGATTCAGCACCCACATCGAAAATTCATAGCTGGTTCCTTTGCAAAGAGCCCCTACGGGTTGCTGATAAAATAGCCCAGCTTTGTCTCCTCCATTGATAACCAGCATATTGCCCTGTACATCGCCCGGCGTATGATCAGTTGCAACCGTATACCAGGTTGCATTAAAACAATCGCTCTCGAGTGCTGACGTAATGGTGTATTGGCCATCGCCTGGGCAATCTATTGGCTCGTATTCATAGGTAGTTAATCCGGTTATTGAAACAGGGCTTCGGGCAGTACCAAATGTTTGATTGAATACGATTCCTCCAGATGGGTCTGCACAAACCTGAGCAGTAGCGGCTTGGAAACAGCTATAGAATAACCAGGCAACCAGGCAGATTGCTATTCGTAACTTGTTCGCTATCAGAAAAGTGTTTCTGATAAATTTACGGATCGCAGAAAACATACTTACCTTTTTGGACTAGACTGCCGAAATTTGGTCACCATTTTTTACGTTGAATTGTCTAGTTATGGACTATACTAGCGAGAGAGTAACTTTACGGTCTGATTTTTAACTTATGGCAGGATGATTTATGCCTGATGCTTTCCTAACCAGTACGACCCTGTCAGCTGTTTCGTGGCAACCTTTGTCGGCCTGTTCTTATGCCGATACAGTAGCGATCTTTCGGTTTCACGTAGCCAATGCTGTTGATTATCAGTATCCCGAATTACGAGATCACGAAGTCGAACAGGCACAGCGGTACCATCGGCAGGAGGATCGTCTTCGCTACATTTATACCCGACGTATCTTACGAACCTTGCTTGGGCGCTATGTAAACAAGCGCCCGCATGAGCTATGTTTTATTAAAGGTATCAATAAAAAGCCTGAACTTGACGATAATGCAGGTTGGTTTATGAATGTCTCACACTCAGGCGATTGGATTGTTGTCGCTATTGCAAAATCCAGCGTAGGGGTCGATACCGAATGGGTTAATCCCGATTTTACATTTCAGGACATAGTACCGCAAAGTTTTAGTCAACAAGAGCAAGCGTATATAGAGGCTAGTGCCAATCGCCGTTTCGCATTTTACGATTTATGGACTCGGAAAGAGGCTCTGGTTAAAGCAACAGCGAAAGGACTAGATGACGATTTTGTACAAGTCCCGGCCTTAGGCGGTACGCATGTATTGGACAGTCGGCTGATTGGGGCGTCAGGTAGTTGGGTGGTTGCTGGCTTTTCAATTTCCGATGATTATCCGGCTGCAATTGCTTATCGACCAATCAATGAGGTACCTAAATTTTATACGGTTGATAGTGGCTTATTTTCTCATTTTGAGTCATAAATATAGGCCACTTTAACACCGGCGCATTTCATCTATTCTGTTGTTTTTGCCCAAGGTTTTAACCTGGAGGGTGGCGGCAACTGTTTACTGAACCAATCAGATCTATATGCAGCAATTAATGCTGAAGTTCCTTTACGTTGTTGCGTCGCTGCGCTATCCCGGAATTCGACGGGATCTGCGGTATTTTGTTCGAGATAACTATTACGCCCGGCTCAATCAAATCCGCTTCTTTGGTGCCGATTATTTTACCAAAAAGCCCTATAAAGTTGTTGATTATCACGGCGAATTCGATCAGGAGTTGCGTTATGTACTTCCATTTGCCTACTGGCATCACCTGAATGGAACACTGAAAAAAACCATATCCTGTACCAATACAAAGGAATTTTATTTTTTTAGTGAGCAGCACGTGGAGCAATACGAAAAACGGGTTTGGCAGGCTGGATATGGCTATTATGATGTGCCTAACATGACTCATAGCCCAACGTTTAGTTATACAAAGTTTGCTCAGGTGCCCTTTAAAAAGCAGTACAAAAATGACCTGTTTGTGTATAGCAAACCTATTTTAGTGATTGCCAACAAATACAATATTGAATGGGATAAACCACCCATCAATTTTCTGGGTATAGCCGAGCTGGATCGCATTATTTCAACCTACAAACAGAAATACCAGATCATTTACAATCGCCCACTCTCCACTCAAATCGTGCTGGACAACAGCGAAATAATGGATTTAAATGAGCATGAGTGGATTCGGAAACAGCATCCTGAAGTGATCCTGATGCATGATCTGCACGAACAGCACAAAGGGACAGTTAATAACTTCAACCATCTTCAATTACTGGTTTACGCCAATACCGACCGATTTATTTCTATGCACGGTGGAACGGCTGCGCTGGCCAGTTATTTCGGGGGGATAAATATCATTCTATCGCATCCGGGTGGTGGTATGGAGCACCACTTCAACGAATACGAGACTATTTTTCCGTCTCTTTCTGGCGCTAAAATCCTACATGCCAAAACCAAAGATGAGGTGTTTCACTACTTGAGTGAGCACTATTAGGTCCAGCCTTCCTGCCATTTTCTAACCGCCTAGTTTTTATAACCACGCAAGCTCAGGAGAGGATTGTGGTGACATTGTTGTGCCAATTTTTAGAAAATCGTACCTTTGATTAAGGTTATAATTTAATTATTTGGTGTAATTGTTGGTTTTTGTTGAGGTTTAGTAGTATATCCTGCCTGGTAGTTGCGTTTATAAGACAAGTGCTATGAGTCTTCAAATAAAAAGATTGTAAAGCAGCTTCCTGACAGAAAGGCGACTAGATCAAGAATAGAATTTTAATTTTTATAGCTGTTATGCAACGACGTTCCGTACTGAAAAACTTAGCCATGACCTTTGGAGGCTTAGTGAGTCTTCCGGCCTGGGCTTCTGGCTGGACACCAGATGCGCCAGGATATGTTTCTACCCTGGCCTTCGACGATGAGCTTCTTTTGAGTGAAATAGTGGGAACAATTATTCCGGAAACAACTACGCCGGGCGCAAAATCGCTCAAAGTCCACCAGTTCGCGATGCGGATGATTGCTGATTGCTATGGCGAGCCTGCTCAGACGTTGCTGAAGCAAGGCCTTCCATTGGCAGACTCAACAGCACAGCAAACCTACGCAAAGCCATTCACTGGTTGCGATGTTCCTCAGCGCCTGGATGTACTGGCTAAAATGACTGCCTCAACCGATACGAGTGGAAAAGCATTTGTCGATATGATCAAGCAATTGACCATTCAGGGGTATATGAATTCTGAATACTATCTGGTTAATGTGGAGAAATTTAACATGGCTCCCGGTTTTTATCATGGTTGTGTTCCTGTACCCAAATTGGCTGTACAGGGTGGTCGGTAGTATAGTTTTCAATAGTCAATTTCCCCTTAGCACGTTATCTCATGTCTTTCTTAAATATAGATTCTGTTAAAGATCGCACGTTCGATGCCATTGTTGTTGGCTCGGGTATTAGTGGTGGCTGGGCGGCTAAAGAGCTGACCGAAAAAGGCTTGCGTACACTGGTTCTGGAACGGGGGCGCGATGTGAAACACATTGTCGACTACCCAACCACGATGATGCAGCCCTGGGAATTCCAGCACCTGGGCCAGTTAACCAAGGAGATGAAAGAGGCTAACCCGATTGCCAGTCGGTGCTATGCCTTCCGGGAAGATGCCACACATTTTTTTATTAAAGACAACGAGCATCCGTATGTTCAGGAGAAACCTTTCGACTGGATTCGGGGCTATCAGGTTGGGGGTAAATCATTGATGTGGGCGCGCGGAACCCAGCGTTGGTCGGAATATGACTTTGATGGACCCGCTCGCGATGGCTTTGCTGTCGATTGGCCTATTCGCTATGCCGATATTGCTCCCTGGTACAGCCACGTTGAGCGATTTGCGGGCATCTCGGGAAACAAAGATGGATTGGCTGCGCTGCCCGATGGCGAGTTTTTACCGCCACACGAACAATCCTGTATTGAGAAGCACTTTACAGATGAAATGGCGAAGCATTACAAGGGAACTCGTCCCATTATCATTGGTCGTTGTGCTCATTTGACCAAACCGCAACCCATTCACTTTAAGCAGGGTAGGGCACAGTGTCAAAATCGATCTTTATGCCAGCGAGGTTGCCCGTATGGAGGCTATTTTAGTAGCAACTCGTCGACGCTTCCCTGGGCAGCCCAAACAGGTAGGATGACCCTTCGTCCCGACTCGGTTGTTCACTCCGTTATTTTTGATGAGAAGAAAGGGAAAGCATCTGGCGTGCGGGTGATTGATGCCCACACTAAAGAGATGACAGAGTATTACGCCCGAATCATCTTCGTTAATGCCGCCTGTCTGAACAGCAACCTCATTCTCCTGAATTCAAAATCCAGCCGTTTCCCCAATGGCTTGGGTAATGATAACGGTCTGCTGGGTAAGTATGTAGCTTTTCACAACTTCCGGACAACTATTTCAGCCGAACATGAAGGCTTTCAGGATACGACGACCGAAGGTATTCGCCCGAATGGTAGTTATATCCCTCGCTTCCGAAACGTATTTAAACAGGAAACCGACTTTCTGCGGGGCTATGCGGCCGGGTTTGGTTCTAGCCGCATGACTAATGTAGATACATCGGCGATGGGCGAAGACCTGAAGTCGAGCCTGATGCAACCCAAATATGGCAATTGGCGTGTCAGTTCCCACATGATGGGCGAAACCATTCCGAAAGAGAGTAATTATGTGACGCTCGATTCAACGTTGACGGATGCCTGGGGAATTCCTCAACTGAAAATTTCCGTGGCTTATGATGATAATGACGAGAAAATGATTCGTGATTTTCATGAGCAAATGACCGAAATGTTGACAGTTTCAGGCTTTAAAAACATCCAGACGCACGATAAACCAGACAAAGCACCCGGACTCGATATTCATGAAATGGGGGGAGTTCGGATGGGGAAAGACCCAAAAACATCCTTGTTAAACAAATGGAATCAGCTTCATAACTGTAAAAATGTATTCGTTACAGACGGAGCCTGTATGACATCCACGTCGACCCAAAACCCGTCGTTGACGTTTATGGCCATTACGGCACGAGCCGCCGACCATGCCGTGAAAGAAATGCGGAAGGGATTGTTGTAGGTACGTAAGATTTATTTAATACAGAGGCACGGAGAACACAGAGATTGATTAGTAACTCTGTGTTCTCCGTGCCTCTGTGTTGCAAATAACTATAGTACAGCCTCTTGGGTCCAGGCGTTGGGTACTTGCCGAATAATAGCCTCAAACTCTTCGGCCCGTCGTGACCAGGAGTTGTTTTTTGCCATGTTGATTCGGGTATTTACGCGTTCAGAACTTGTATCTGCTAAAGCTCGGCGAAGTGCCTGCGCAAAGTTTTCTGGACTGTCAGCCAACTCAATTACCCCGTCGAAATCATCGAGCAATGAAAAAGGGGTTGATACGACGGGTAAGCCAGCCGCTAAATACTCGTTGATTTTCAATGGGTAAATGGTATACGTATGCTCATTGCAAACAAATGGAATCATGGCCGCCTGCATTTGAGCCAGCAAAGGCGGGAGGGCCGCTGGTTGATGGGGCGGTGTAAAAATTACATTTGAATAGGTAGATGCGAGCTTTAAGAGACCAGGTTCATGGACTTCACCGACAAACTGAAACGTGACATCTGGCATCGTGCGGACACAATGCTCGACTAACGTTAGATTGACTCGATTATCAGCAGTCCCCAGATACCCAACGATAGGCTTTTCAGGCGCTGGTTGTTGCTGTGCTATTTGATAGGCCTGATTAAATAAATCGAAATTAACCCCATTTTTCACGCAATAAGCATTCGGTTGCAAGGCTGACTTAGCACGTCTTAAGGTCTCAGAAGTAGTCACCACAGCATCCACGCTCCGAAGATAATCGGGCTCGAAACGGCTGCCATGCCGACTCATCCAGTTAATAATCGTTATTTCATCAAAGCAGTAGTAGATCGTAGCGCACTCATTGAGTTGATGAAGCATAGGCAAGCCAAAAACGGGATTCAACCCATTGATGACCAGCGGTCGAATCATATTTAACTCACGCATGACGCGTCGAAGCCCCTTAACCAAACGCTTTACATTTTGCTGAACCAATAGATCATGTGGTTTGGCCGACATCCAGTTGACGGGAAGCATTAATGGGGGCGTCCACACATAAACCTCACTACCGTTGGCAAACGTCTTTTTCGTGAGTGGATTCTTCAGCCGGACAACTTCCTGAACAGGTATATCCTGGCGACCCGCTACACCCATGGCCCAGTCTTTCAGGGTATATTGATAATCAATGTACAAAACTCGGTATCGAGCAGAAAATTCGGTCATTAATTGCACGACCGCTTTCTGGAAATCACCCTCCCAGGTAGTCTGCCCGAGACAAACTATACTATCAAACTGCTGCATGTATGCAAGAAAAAGCGTCCTTTCGGATAAATGAGAGCATTAAAGACAACTAGATCGGTGGCGATTAACGAACGTGGTATGTGGCTATTGATTAGCTATAGAATTGAGAGAGTAAAAATAAGGGTTTATCTGATGCGGAAATACGTGTAATTCTACTTAGTTTTTGGTCTTATTGACAGTAGAACGAGAATTCGGAAAACCCAGTAGACATTCCTGTTTAAGTAATCCCAAAGATTTAGATTAAATCATTTGATCTGACCCCAATGAGGTCATATATGTTGATAGAAAAACCTATTTGCTATAAACATATGACCTCATCGGGGGCACACAAAATATAAATTGTAGTTGGATAGCTCACGTTGTGAATCGATGACTTATTGATTCATGGAATCAGCGTAAACAGTCAATAATTGATTGGCTGTTGCTTTCCAGGAGAATAGGGCCGCCCGTTGTAAACCTTTCGTTCGTAATTCGGCTCGCAGGCTGGGTTGTGTGATAAGCCGATCAATGCCAGCCATCATTTCTTCGGTTGACGTTGGGTTTACCAACAAGGCGGCATCACCGGCTACTTCTGGCATTGATGAAGTAGACGACGTTAAGACGGGTGTTCCGCAAGCCATAGCTTCTAAAATCGGCAGCCCGAAACTTTCCCGTAATGATGGACATAGGAAAATGGTGGCTGCGTTATAAACCAGTGGCAAAATATAGTTGGGAATGTAGCCGCACAAAATAATATTGTTGGCCAGGTCTTGCCCGTCAATTTCGCCAAGAAGATCGGTGAGCGTATCGGTAGGCAAGTTCGAAATAACGACAGGTAACGTCAGTTTACCTTGTCTTTTTAGCCCTAATAACGCTTTTAGTACGCCTTTGACATTCTTTTTGGGATCGGTATTTCCCAGGAAAAATATAAACTCTTTGGGTAATTCATATTTTGACCGAACGGCCTCAATTTGCTCCATATCCTTGATGACCTTAAACTGGTCGCTAACAGCGTTCCAAATGGCTACAACACGTTCTGGCGATAGATGTAGATGATCGACGATCCGTTGCCGTTCAAAATGAGATACCGTAATGATCCGCTCACATTCCGTCACAATTCGGGGAACATTCCAGCGTCGATACTGATTTCCAAATCGTTGATACCAGCTACCCGCCAGCATAGGCTGATTTTCCAGGAAAATAATATCGTGTAGGGTAAGCACAATAGGTACTGAGCAATTCAGAGGTGCCGTGTTGGCTGTGCAATGTAATAAGTCAATACCGTGTTGTTTGACTGCTTTGGGCAACGCATATTGTTCCCATACAGGATAAGGCCCCCCAGGTAACTCTACGATTTGCATATTGGACGAACTAGGTAATCCGTCGCGATCTTCATCCGGTTTTACAAAAACGACGAACTCATGCTCCGAACAGGTAGCCAGCGCTCGAATCGTTTCGAGCGCTACGATGTCCATACCGTGCTTGTGAGGTCGTAGGAGACGTTGTGCTTCGATTCCGATTCTCATGCTTGCTTATGGGTATCCCACCTATCGCAGGTGGTAAACAGAAATGAATTGATAAATAAAAGGGAACTGGTTGGAAACTGGCCCAGAATTGGGTTGGTGTAACTCACAACGCATATGCCGGTGAATTCGGCCAGCAACGCAATCATCATCGTCGTTACCCAGGGGTCTTTTAGTTGCCAGATTTTAATGGTGCCGATAAGGATAAAACTGGCCAGCATCAATAAATAAAGGGTTAGCCCAACAACGCCGGTTTCGATCCAGATTTGAACATACCAGCTGTCAGTTGGTATTTGCGCGGCAAAATAATTGGGTGAAAAGCGTTGCCCGGCGCCCGATGAGGTTCCAATTCCCGCGCCAAATGGTTTGTCTTTCAGGAAGTTTCTTAGCTTTTGCTGGTTCTCAAGGCGCACCAAGAAGGAGGCATCTTCGGTAGGGTGCAGCGCTGAACGAATCCGCCAGATTTGATAAACAGAGTCACCAATGTGGGTGAACAAGAGAATGGCGAGTACGGGGCCAGCTACCATAAGTCCTCGCAAAATGTGAACCGGGTTTCGCTTCAGACCAAAGTAGGCTGGAAAACCAGCTAGAATCACGAATAAAGCGCCCCGTGTACCCGAAACGGCAAATCCCCAGAAAAGAATAACAGCCAGGAATACATAGAGAATACGGTACGACCAGGAATCCGTCTCAAAAAATAAAATAAGGCAGAGCAGGGTTACACCAGCCATTTCAGAGCCAAATTGACCGGCGTCGGAATAGAACGAAAAGCTGCGCAGTTGGCCCCACAAAATATGCTGTTTCTCA
Organism: Spirosoma litoris; assembly: GCF_054776755.1. Taxonomy (NCBI): domain Bacteria; kingdom Pseudomonadati; phylum Bacteroidota; class Cytophagia; order Cytophagales; family Cytophagaceae; genus Spirosoma; species Spirosoma litoris. The sequence goes on from NZ_BAAHBI010000010.1 coordinate 556,039, forward strand.
GCACCTTCGGCCAGCCACCGGAGTTCCGCGGGTTCCAGACCAATGTACTGCTGCTTAAAACCCCACAAGGCTGCAAAGAATGACCAAACGAGCCATAGTATAAAAAGTACCTTTATATCTCCTTTGGTAATCGGGTTGACAGATACAATAATGGCAAGCAGGAACCAGCTTAACGAAAAAGAACGAGCGTGGTAAAACCAGGAAGAAGGGTGGGGGTGCTCGGGATTAAAATACTCCAGAATAGTGAATGAAAGCCACACAATTAATACCCAGAAGGCTGGACGACGGAGCCTTTTCCATTCCATTCGTTTCCCATTCAGGAATGTACTCAGCAACGTCAGTACCAGTACCCCGTCGAGTCCTGTACCCACGGCTATATCGGTACTCAGAAAGCGGGTAAACCCAATTAGAAAACTCAGATTAAGATAAATGAACAAGCCAAGTCTTGGCTCTAGCAATATACCCACTAAGAGAATGATGGCTACCGGTACCCCAACCGACATCAGAACGCCTATAGTACCCCATGAACCAATGAGCCAGCCAGCGATTAAAGCACATAACACGCCCAGCAGCGTAAGCATCCAACGGTTGTTGCGCCATTGATCTGCAGGGGAGAGCGTATCGTTAAACAGGGGATTCATTACTTGGCTAGTTAGCTTTAAGTCTGGTACTTAGATGAAGAGCTTGTCTGAGTAATTAGACTCTATCAGGAAAGTGGGGTCACTAGACTATTAGCTTACAATTTGTATTTTTTTGAGTTTGCGCGTAGCGTTATACTGGTGATAAACTTGTTGAAGTCAGATTCCAGAGGGTACCTCTGAGAAAGGCTTTGGCGTGCGTTAACTTGCCAGATACAGCGTAGGAGACAACGTGTTTAGGGAGCACACAGACCCCGAAAAACAGGTAAAAGACAAGGCGCTGAAATGACGAGGAGTGCCGGCGCATAAACAGAATGCGATTGCGGGTCAGGTAGTACGTTCGGAGAGGGCTATTCTGCCCAACTGATGCCGATTCTTTATGCAGAATAGAGGCTGTAGGCTGATAATAAATGATAAAACCAGCATCTCGAATCCGTTGCGACCAATCGAGTTCTTCGTAGTATAGAAAAAAACGTTCGGCAAACCGCCCAACTTTTTCAACTACGTTCCGGCTTACCATCATAGCGCAACCGTGGGCGAAGTAGGTAGAATGAGGCTCATCGAACTGGCCATTATCTGTCTGATTAAAGCCAATAGCTGTTGCCGTACCTGTGTACCGATTCATTGGATTATAGCCCGCATACTGAACAAGCTGGGGCGCATCGAAGAATCGTATCTTAGGGCAGGTAACCCCAATCTGTTTATTTTCACCGAAGGGCTTTAGTAATTCGTCGAGTAACGATGGTGATAGTTCGGTATCGTTGTTAACAATAAAGAAAAAGTCACCCTTTGCTTCTTGTATGCCTAGATTGTTGCCACCCGTAAACCCTAGATTCTCTTCACTCCGAATCACTCGAAGGTGGGGGTATAAAGTTGAATCGATGTAAGTCGTTAACGGTTGGACAGAGGCATTATCGACCACAATAATTTCGTAGTTCGGATACGTAAGGCTCTTGGCCGACTCCAGAAACTGGCGGGTTATTTCAGCCTGGTTGTAGTTGATCGTAATGATCGATATGAGCGCCGACTGATCGCTGGGTTGTCTGCTATCGTCTATACGTTCTCTTTTTGCCATAAGCTGAAAAAGGTTTTCCAGATAATCTCGAGATCCGTCTTGAACGAGAAATTGGTTGTGTATTCAATGTCGAGCAGTGTTCGTTCCCGATCAGACATTGTACCTTGTCCTTTCGCCCGTTTTTTAACCTGCCACAAACCTGTTAAGCCAGCTGGACCAGCGAACCGTTTGGCAAACTCATCAGAAGTCAATTTTTCGGCTTCATAGAGCGGTAATGGGCGATTTCCTACTAACGACATGTCGCCGATCAGAATATTGATTAGTTGAGGAAGTTCATCAATGCTACTGTTACGAAGGAACGTGCCAAACCGGGTAACACGCGGGTCATTACGGAACTTCATGAACTTGGCTGAACCTTCTGACTCTTCCAGGTATAATTTCTCACAGATTGATCTGTTGTGATCGACAAGGAGGCTCTGACAGGCAATTCCTTGTTCACGACAACTGCTGCACAACTTCATGACACCATTTACGGCTTCGCCATTGGGCTTGGTTTGGGCGTAAATATTTTGAGACGATAACTGATTGAGCTGTTGATCGGCTGATACAGTCATCGTCCGAAATTTGTACATATCGAACACATGGAAATTAGCACCAGCACGTTTTGATTTATAAATAACAGGCCCTTTTGAGTCCAGAAGTATCAGTAGCGAAACTAATAGCATGACTGGCGAAAGGAGAATGAGTATGATCAGCGAAACGCTCAGGTCAATAGTGCGTTTCCAGAGCGGTAGTTTAAAGTGCTGGACAACTGGGCTGGGGGAGTCATCACGGAAAGATTGTACCTGATTGTGTAGCCCCAGATAGTAGTCAAGTTTTGCCTGAATTTTATAGTTTTCCTCGTTGATGACCAATATATCGGTTACGCCTGCAGCAAGCGTTGATTTTATTAAGTGAGTTTCCCCGAAGCGACAGGTGATCAGGAAGGGTACTAAGCGATAGTCGGCTTTGTTTCGGACCATCGTGACCATCGCTTGGCCACAACGTTTATCCGCGATAATCAGGTCTACTTTCTGACTATCGGTTAGCCACTTTTCAGCATCATCCCCGGATCTGAATCGCACGATTGAACAGGTTGCGCCAGCAATGGTAGCAAGCCGGTTGGCGATTAGATCGTCTTCCATTACCAATAAGACACAAAATGAAGGCATTCGATATTCGGTTGGGGGAATTTTAATAAGTTCTAATCCGCGCTGGCATTATCGGTGCATGGTATACTACTATCGTGCGGATATACGTCTGGCGTCAGCCTAAGAAATTCTTAAGAAGTAGTGATTAAATCTGAATTTTTCTTACAATAATCCCAGATCTGTAGATGTATTCTCTCAGATTCAGTTAGCGAGTGCTTTAAACAAATTGATAGATCCAGTTAGAATAGTTTTGGATAATACTCGTTAAGGTATTATCTCAACCAATTCAGAAATTACGCACTTTGGGGAAGAAGGTGGCTGCCAAACAACATCGAGAAAATACGAGATTTCTGAAGCCAAAAAGGCTTGTTCTCCGATTGCTCCGTCACCGAAACCAATCGCCGTTGCGGCTCTTCGATAGGAGATTCGGCGCGTCGTAGCAAAGCATGTAGTTTAGCTTTGACTTCAAGTGGATTAAAAGGTTTCGACAGAAAAGCATCGACACCTTGCTCCAAACACTCTATTCGAGTTGCACTGTCTGATGCATTAGAAAGAATGACCACAGGGGTCTGAGAAGCCAATCGGCTCATTCGGATAAGCTTGGTTAATTCAAGCCCACTAAAAAAAGCCAGATCGAGTTCCGTAAGTACACAATCAAACCGATTACCCTGGATCAACAAACGGGCTGCTTCTTGTCCTGTACTAGCCACTGTAATTTTAAAATCTTTACTAAGCGTTTGTACAAGTATATCAACCACGTATGGATTTTCATCCACGACAAGTAAGTGGTGTTTGGCGTTCATTTTATTAATTTTTTAAGTACTTATGGGTTAGATTTTGAATTTTTAGACTATCCCCTAAATCGCCGGTTACTATTTGTAGTAAAAAAAAACTATACCCCACTATCTTTTGCACCGACTCGTTCATGGTGGAAATAAGTCTATTAAATTAAATAATATTGGTATATTGTTTTGTTAACTTATTGATTATTATTTATTTATGTGACTTTTGGCTCTGCCAGCGAAACCTGCAACTACAGAAAATCATGCCATAGGAAGGGGAACTACGTAAAATACAAAATTGATTAAGCGGTAGGTGATTTAATGTAGTTATGATCCATTTTAATCCAATTGAGGAAGTTTTTTGCTAGCCAACAATCCGTAGGTATCCTATCCGTTTTGGTACAAAGCCGTATCTTTGGGCTATGTATAAGTTGCTTTTATGAACCAACCAACCCTTTTCCAACCGCACCGGCGGACTAGTCTGCTTCCTCACTTGATTGCCGTACTGGGGCTACTCGTACTAGCTATCATTTATTTCTCGCCGGTTTTGTCCGGTAAAATCCTGTCAATGCACGATGTGCAGGAAGCTTCGGCATCGGCTCGCGAAATCCGCGAAATAGCCCAGCAAACCGGACAAAAGCCGCTATGGACCGATGCCGTTTTTAGCGGGATGCCAGGCTACATGATTGATTTTAATTACCCATATATTCTGGTTTATAAAGCCGTGATGGGCGTAGTTAATATATTGCCCAATACGGCCAGTATCATCTTTATGGTGATGCTGAGTATGTATATTCTACTAGTCGTACTTGGCTGTAATCCGTGGCTCTCGGCCCTTGGAGCCGCTGCCTATGGGTTCGGTACATTTAGTATAGTCAGCCTCGAAGCAGGGCACGTTTCTAAACTTTTCGCGCTGGCGTATGGAGCTGGTATGCTGGCTGGAGTCATTCTGGCGCTCCGGGGTCGCTATTGGATTGGTGCTGCCCTGATGGGATTCTTTATGTGTATGGAGCTGGGAGCCAATCACATACAGATTACCTATTACTTGTTTATGACGATTGGCCTGTATGTACTCATTGAAGGAGTTAGCCTGATACGGGCAGGTAAAGGTCGCCAGCTCACACTTGGGTTGCTAACGCTGGCAGTGGCCGTTGGCCTGGGGGCCGGAAGCTTCGGTAAACGGCTACTGGTTCTCAATCAGTACACCAAAGAAACAATTCGGGGTAAGTCGGAACTGACGGCTAAAACAACCAATCCTGATGGAAAGGCACCTAGTAGTGAATCGAAGGGTGGTTTAGATAAGGATTATGCCTTTACATATAGCTACGGTAAGGGCGAAACCTTGACGCTGCTTATTCCGAATGCCGCTGGTGGCGCTTCATCGGGAGGAGGCTTGTCAACGGATTCTGAATTTTATAAGGCCATGGTAAACCGTGGTATTGACCCTTCGGCTGCTAAGCAAATGGCCGAACTAGGAGCGCCAACCTACTGGGGCGATCAGCCAATTGTAGGTGGTCCTGCCTATGCAGGTGCAGCATTGCTATTTTTGTTTATTCTGGGCCTATTTGTAATTCGAGGTTCGATGCGCTGGTGGCTGTTGAGTGCTACGGTGCTGATGATTATGCTCGCCTGGGGTAAAAATCTGCTGTTTTTCAATGAGTTTCTGTTCGATTATCTGCCTTACCTGAATAAGTTCAGAGCCATGACGATGGCCTTCTGTCTGGCACAACTGTTTATTGCAGCAGGGGCGGCTTTGGGTCTTCAAACAATTGTAAATCAGAAATTAACCTTTGCTCAGCTAAAGCAGCCTTTATTGATTAGCCTGGGGCTAACGGCGGGTGTTGCCTTAGTACTGGCGGTAATGGGTGGAGCATTCTTCTCATTTCAGTCACCAAACGATGGCCGTATTTTATCCAGCATTTTCGGAGAAGGAGGTAAGGAATTCCAGAGCGCACTTATCAGCGATCGGCAGAGTTTGCTGAGGGCCGATGCTATTCGGTCTATTATCCTGATTCTACTTGCTGCTGGGGCAGTATGGTTGTTTATCACCGACAAAATAAAAACCGCTATCTTCTATCCGCTGGTGTTGGCAATCGTTGTTTTTGATTTGTTTTCGGTTGACAAACGCTTCCTGAACAGTGCCGATTTTGTTTCCAAAACAGTTGCCAGTGTTCTGTTTGAGCCAACCGCTGCCGATCAGCAGATTTTACAGGATAAATCGCTGGATTATCGGGTGTTCGACCAAACGGGGTCGTTTATGGAAACCAACCGGACGTCGTATTTCCACCGATCAATTGGCGGTTATAATACGACCCGATTACGGCGCTATAACGAGCTGATTAGCCATGCGTTCCAATCGAATACGCTGAATATTCTGAATATGCTGAATGCCAAGTACGTTATTCAGCCCGGACAGCCAGACCCTGCCAATCCGCAGCAACAGGCTGGTCCCGTTGTTATTCCGAATCCAGAGGTACTAGGGGCTGCCTGGTTTGTTGGAAACATAGTACAGGTGGCTAATGCCGATGAGGAAATGGCGGCCATGAAGACGCTGAATCCCCGCGATTCGGCTGTGGTCGATAAACGATTTGCTGCCGAATTAGGTAATTTGCCTGGCAAACTGGATCATACAGGCAGCTCGATTCAACTGACAAGTTATCGCCCCGATAAGTTAATTTACCAGACTAATGCAGCACGTGATGGACTCGCT